>JAFGWO010000288.1 GCA_016937135.1 Pseudomonadota bacterium | reverse complement strand
GGGATCACTTCCGGGTCCACCAGGTCGGTTTTGTTTAATACCAGCAAAACGGGGATTCGGTCCAGCCCGAGGGATTCGAGGGTTTCCTCGACGGTGGCGATCTGTTCTCCCAGGCCGGGGGCCGAGGCATCGGCCAGGTGGAGGATGAGGTCCGCGTCGCCGATCTCCTCCAGCGTCGCCTCGAAGGCCCGCTGCAGTTCAGGCGGCAGATTCCGGATGAGGCCCACCGTGTCGGTGAGGATGCACAGGACGCCTTCGGGTGTCGTAAGGCGGCGGCTTACAGGGTCCAGCGTGGCGAAGAGCTTGTTCTCGGAAACTTCGCTGCTCATCGTCAGGGCGTTTAACAGGGTGCTTTTCCCCACGTTGGTGTATCCCACGATGGAGACGACGGGGATGGCCTGGCGTTCCCTCTGCTTCCGGCGGGTCTTGCGTTCCCTGGTCAGGTGTTCGAGGTCCCGCTCCAGCTTCCCGATCCGCGTCCTGATCCGGCGCCGATCCACCTCGAGTTTTGTCTCTCCAGGCCCCCTCGTCCCGATACCCCCGGCAAGCCGGGAGAGGGCGGTGCCTTTGCCCACAAGCCTGGGCAGAAGATAGCGGAGTTGGGCCAGTTCCACCTGGATCTTTCCTCCGCGGCTCCGGGCATGCTGGGCGAAAATATCCAGGATGAGCATGGTCCGGTCGATGACCTTCAGCTCCGTCTCGTCTGTTATGGCCCTTAGCTGCGAGGGGGAAAGCTCCAGGTCGAAGACCAGGGTATCCGCACCCTGGTCCAGGGCATCGATGGTCGTCTGGCGGAGTTTTCCTTTACCGATGATGGTCCTTGGATCGGGTTTTAGCCTCGTCTGCAGGGATGCGGAGGTGACCTCGAGGCCCGCGGTGGTCGCCAGTTCCTTTAATTCCGCCATGGAATCTTCCGCCTGGTCCGCGGAGGTGCCGGTGATCCCCAGAAGAAGGGCCCGCGGGACCCCCTCGGTAATGATCCCCCGGATCTGCGCCCGCATCCGGGATTCGGCAAGCCCGATGATCTCCAGGGGATCCCTGCGGATTTCATGGGGATTGGGGAATGTTTCCACGGTCCATTGGGCCTTCTCCGTGGGGACCAGGAATGCGAGATCGGTCCTTCCTGCCACCCCGTCCGGCCCGACCTCTATGGAAGCGAGAAGGTCCAGGCGGACCAGCGTCAGGTCCGTCAGGTCTTCCGTTGAAATCCCTCCGGGTTCGAGATGGGTGTGGACCAGGCGGAGCCCCCGAAGATGGCCGGGGCTGAAGCGGAAAAGGCGGAGGTCGGGGATGAATATGCTCCGCCGGTCCCCGATGAGGATGTGGGTCGCCTGACCGCGGCGGTCGATGAGAAGGCCAAGCTGCCGGCCCGTTTCCCGGGACAACAGCGCAAGGCGCCTCGCGGCCTCGGGGGAAATCACCTCCCGAAGCTGGGGCTTCAGACGGCCAAGCCGTTCGATGCGGTCAATCTGGCTGGGCTTGAGGCCCGTTGTTTTCCCCTCGATCCTGGCTATGGCGTGTCCTCCCTTGGGGCGATGGTAACCTTCCTTTTGGTCGTGGGCAAGTACCAGGACCGGGGTCCATGACTCCCGGGAAAATTGTGTCGACGCCGGGGGAAAAGCGGAAGTGACAATGATGATGAATAGAGAAAGAAAAGACTTGTTATCCCTTTCCTTAAAGAAATCATCTGTAAAAATGGAAAAAGAGGAAAAAATTTAGCGGCCAGGAGTCATTTGGGCGCCCCTTGATGTTATACGTGGCCCGTGTGAACATGGTTTTTGACCCGCTGGGAATTTCCGTTCCCCAACCTGAAAAGGAGACCGCCCATGAAGATCACGCGTTTGGAAAATTGCGAGAAAACCCCCGTGACCGCCGACGGGGCATTGAAAGCTTTCCGCCAGGTCCCCATCGGGAAGGCAGACGGGGCCCCTAATTTCTCCATGAGGGTTTTCACCGTCGAGCCCGGAGGCCACACGCCTCATCACAGCCACGACAGCGAACATCTCAATTACATCATCAGCGGGTCGGGGGAGGTCATGGAGGGCGATACGCCAAGAAAGATCCGGCAGGGGGATTTTATCTTCGTCCCCCCTTCCGCGCGGCACCAGTACCGAAACACCGGCGAGGAAACCCTCGTTCTCATCTGCGCCGTTCCCTCGAAGTACGAGTAAGAGGGCAGAGGAGGAACATACCCAGCAGATTTAGCAGTAATAGTTTTTTTGTTGTTTTTATACTAAAAATATCATATTATTTTTTTGTCTTCCGATAGGCGGAGAAGGCCGTATAAGTAATGGCCAGAATAACGTCCGATGGTTTGAAACGGGAAAAGTATGACCCTGGCGGGAAAATCCCCGGTAAAAATCCCCTACCAACCTCTTGAGCCGTCACGCAAGATCCTGGTTATTTTATTCCTGGGTATAGCGGTCTGGTATCTGGCCTGGAGGCTGGGGACTTTTAACCGCGAGGCTATATTATTTTCTCTGACCCTGTATTGCGCCGAACTCTACGGTTTCGGAACCACTTTGATGCATCTCTTCATGGTCTGGCGTCTAACGGTCCGCGAGCCGGGGGAGCCTCCGGAAGGGGCTTCGGTGGATGTCTTCATCCCAACCTTCAACGAGCCGGCGTCCCTTTTACGAAAAACCCTGCTGGCGGCCAGGCACCTGGACTATCCCCATCGCACCTGGCTTCTGGATGACGGAAACCGTCCGGAAATGCGTGATCTTGCCCGGGAGCTCAACTGCGTCTATCTGGCCCGCGAGGACAATGTCCACGCCAAGGCAGGAAACCTTAACCATGCCCTGGCTCAGAGCACGGCGGATTTCATCGCTGTCTTTGATGCGGACCACGCTCCCAAACGGAATTTCCTGAACAGGACCCTCGGGTATTTCCGGGATTCCGGGGTCGCCTTTGTCCAGACCCCTCAGGATTTTTACAACCTCGATTCTTTCCAGCACCGGATCAAGAACAGGACGGCCATCGCCTGGCATGAGCAGTCCGTCTTTTTCCGTGTCATCCAAAGGGGAAAGGATTACCAGAACGCCTCCTTCTTCTGCGGCAGCTGCGCTGTCCTGCGCAGAAGCTCCCTGGATTCCATCGGCGGATTTGCCACCGGCACCGTGACCGAAGACCTGCATACCTCCGTGAAACTGCACAAAAAAGGCTTCCGGTCGGTTTTCCATGCCGAACCGCTGGCCTTCGGCCTGGCCCCTTGCGGGGGCGCCCCCTTTTTGGGGCAGAGGATCCGGTGGCGTCAAGGGGACATGCAGATGTGGCGCAGGGAGGGGGTGTTTTTCCACCCGGGGTTAACTTGGGCCCAGCGGGTAAATTATCTTGCCTCCAGCCTGACCTATTTTGACGGTTGGCAGAAGGGTTT
>JAFGWO010000287.1 GCA_016937135.1 Pseudomonadota bacterium | reverse complement strand
TGGGGTCAGGTCCTGCCTTCTGATCTTTTGTCCAGCCGAAAATAAACCGCCGGCTGCTAAAGGGCTTTGGGCTGCCTCCCTGATGGATATGGGAGCGTTTGGGTGAAGGCCGGACCTTCTCAATTTGGCGGGATCAATCAAAAGGTAAGAAGGCAGGACCTGACCCCAACGTTCCCGCGATTCAGCCCAGCCCCTTTTTGCTTCACTCGATCTTTCTTCCTGGAACTGCTTTTGGCCTGAAAGGAAGGGCCCGTGGTAGTGCCTGCCACGGGGATCTATTCCAGTTTGCCCCACCGGGCCGGGGTTCCCCGGACGTCCACATGGACGAAGGCGCCGTGGGATTGCGTCGCGCCGTAATTTCCCAGCCCGCCGCTTAAATCCTCCCTGCAGATCTTGCAGTCGATGAGGCGGTAAAGCACCGCCGCATCCAGGCGATTAAATTTTCCATCGCCATTCAGGTCGTCCATCACGCCGTCCCTGGGATCCTCGTCAATAAAGATGTCGGCCGCGCCGCCCCAGAGGTGGAGGCTGTAATCCACGTTGCCTATGGCGCGGTTGTAATGAGGGGTTCGATAGCCGCTGAGGATGCTGAAAGTGCCGGCCTCGTGACCTTGCCTGTTGACCTCCTCTAAAATTAGTTCCAGCTTTATCAGGAGGCGCTCTTTCAGGATCAGATACTTGGGGTAATCGCTCTGCTGTTTACAGAGAAACTGCGAAAGGCGGAAATGGGGTGAAACCAGCGTGTCCTTGTTTTCCCTTGTCACTTCGATAAAACCCTTGGGGGTTTCGTAAATCGACCTGTTTTTATAGGGCTTATCGGGATAAGAGCCGATGCGGTAGCCCTCGATGCACTCCCCGGAAAGCCGGGAGTAGGGGATCATCACGAAGATGTTCATGGTGATGGTTTCACCCGAAGAGTCGTTGGAAACGACCACGGGATACAGCCCATGCTCCGAAGGAGCCACCCAATTCCAGCGCCTGTCCGATTCCCGGGAAAGGAGGCCAGCGGAATTTTGAAGCGTATATGAGTCCCGGGAACCAGCGTCCAGGACCTCGATGCCGACTGACTCTCCGGGGAGGACGTAAACTCCGATGACACGGTAAGCGGAGGTTTCCTCCTGGAATCTCACCGAAAATGCCGCCTTTCCCGGAGAATAGGCCGCCGGTCTTTCGAAAGCGCCGGCCCCGGGGCCATCGGGCCTTGCGGGATCAAGGCCCTTCGCTATGCCCCCTGCTTCCCTGGAGGCCATGGCGGGCGCGAAAGTGATTGCGGCGGCCAGCAGCGTTATCCTGATTGTACGATTCAGGGACATCATTTGACTGCCTCCCTATTATTTCTCAGCCTGAAATTCCATTAATTTCCAGTAAGAAGGGGGCCGCCGTTTCCTATGGCTTATACAGGGCCTGGTATACACGGCGATCCCTCCCGTAAATATCGTTCCGAAAGCTCAACAGACCCCTTTCATCGATCCAGGTCGTCCAGTAAAGGATGTGGATGTTGATCGGTCTCGGGAGCCTGACGGACAGGTCAACCTTTGTATCGAGTTCTTCCACTATCCTGTTTAAGTCCCAGGCCGGATCCTCGCTCAAGAGGTATTCAGCCAGCTTCAGGGGCTTGTCGATCCGTATGCACCCGGAGCTCAGATCCCGGGAGGTCTCCTTAAAGAGGCCCTTTGCGGGCGTGTCATGGATGTAAACGGCGTGCTCATTGGGGAACATGAACTTGATCCGGCCCAGCGCGTTGTATGGTCCGGGATCCTGGCGGAAGCGGTAGGGAAAATTGTCCTCGTTCATTTTCCACCAGTCGATAGTGTTGGGGTCGATCTCGTATTCGCCGGCGCCCCATCCCTTCAGGACTTTCATGTGGTTTTTCGCAAGATATCCTGGATCTTTCCGGACCTGGGGGATGATATCCTCGACGGCGAGCTTGAGGGGAACGTTCCAGTAGGGATTCAGGACGAGATAGGTCATTTTATCGGAAAAGACAGGGGTATGGCGGAACTCCCTGCCTACAATGCTTTTCATGGTGAGGACGGTCGTGGTCCCCTCAACAACGTCCGTTTGAAAATTGGCGATATTTACCAGGATGTAGCGGTCGCCGAGAAGGTTGGGAAGCCAGCGCCACCTTTCCATGTTGACCTTTATCTGCTTGATGCGCTCTTCCACGGGGACGTTAAGCTCTTCCAGCGTTTTCTTCCCCACCAGGCCGTCCGGTTCCAGGCCGTGGCGAAGCTGAAACTTTTTCACCGCCTCCAGGAGGTCCTCATCGAAGAGAGCCAGGTCGCCCGCCAGGCTGCCCTCGTAATCGTCCGAGATAAGGAGACGGGCACGAAGGGATTTTACCCTGTCGTCCCGGTCCCCCAACCTCATGGTCGGGCCTTCCTGGACGAACCCCCATCCGCCGCCGTAGCTGACAGTCCGGTATCTGGCCAGAACTTTGGCGAGCTTGTCGTAGTTTTCGTGCTTCGGGAGGAGATCCTTTAACGAGGGTTCGATCCGCCCGGCGTTGACGGCGTTCTGGAGGAGCTCCGAAAGATCTTCCTCAAGGATGTGGGCGTGCCATTTCGGGTTTTCGACACGGCCGGTTTTCAGGTCGGCGGCATAAGTCAGATAGGCGTCCGTCAGCAGAAGATCAAGCTCCAGAAAACACAGGGCGGCGTCGGCCTGGTTTTCCCGGGCGACCCCCTGCCTGAGCTGCCTGATCCTCTCCTCGATCTCGGCGAGATGGTAATCCTCGGGGT
>JAFGWO010000039.1 GCA_016937135.1 Pseudomonadota bacterium | reverse complement strand
TTGCAACCCGTGTCCTTGATCCGGGCGGCCTGCACCCGGGCCGCGTTGTTGGTTGTTAACAGGGTCGCAAAAAGTCCGATCCGGGACCTAACGCTTTCCGGAACAAGAAAAGCGTCGTTTTCCCTTTCCTCACGGATCAAGGACTTGCAACCCGGGTCCTTGATCCGGGCGCCCCGCGCGGGGCGCGTCGATGACTTTTTGCGAGGTCATCATCTTTCCCCTCTGGCGGGGCGGATTATGACAGAGAAAAGGATGGATTGAAAATCCGCATATTACCCCTACCTGGCGCAAAAAACGAAAGAAATCATAAAGATGTTTTGACCCGTTTGTTTTTGGTATATTAAATGAAAACATTTTTTTCAAAGGTCCATTTCGTTGAAGGAGGTTTTTTTATGAGAAGAGGTCCTGTTTGCCTGACGATCATGTTGCTTGTGGCGGTGGCCCTTGTGGCATCCCTTCCCATCCATGGCGCCGAGTCATTCCAACCCGTAAGGGCCCCATCGAAGGGTGCGGACAAGGCGCCGGTGGAGATCATCGAGATCGCGGATTTCATGTGACCCTTCTGCAAGGAGGTCAGTTTGACCTTCAAACGGCTTGTGGAGGAATACGAGGGGAAGATCCGTTTCACGATGGTCCCTTACATGAGGAAATATTCCAACCATTCGCGGGACGCGGCGCTGGCCGCCTGGGCGGCCTGGGACCAGGGGAAATTCTGGGAGATGCACGATCTTCTTTTTGAAAACGCACCGGAGCTTGAGAGGCCCGACCTTGAGCGTATCGCCAAGGAAATCGGTCTTGACATGGAAAAATTCAAAAAGGCCCTGGACGACAGGACCCACCTGCCCGAATTGAACGAAAACCTTGACCGGATCCACGAACTGGACATCTGGAGCACGCCCACGGTTTTTATTAACGGTACCATTTACAAGGGCGCCCAGCCCTACGAAAACTACAAGAAAGCCATTGATGAGATCCTGGAGGGGAAGACGGGTCCCGTATCCTTTCTTTTTAAAACCCTGTTGCCCTTCAACGGGCCTTCGGAGGCCTTTGCGGCAGAGAGTTCCTTCGGCATGGGAAAGGTTCCGCTGTATGTGATGGTGCCCCCGTCCCGGCCGACCAACGAGCCCAGGGTCGGGGAGGAGGCCCCGGATTTCACCCTTCCCTCGACCCAGGATACGGATGTGACCCTTAGCGACTACCGGGGGGAAAAAAATGTTCTTTTGACCTTTTTGCCCGCGGCCTTCACCCCTGTCTGAACGGGCCAGCTGGCGGCGTATGAGGAGCTCAAGGACCTCTTCGCCGCCACCGACACCCAGGTTCTGGGTGTTCTCACGGATAATATCCCCAGCCTCAAGGGGTGGTCGCAGGGCAACAACCTTTCCTTTCCCGTGCTGAGTGATTTCTGGCCCCATGGGCATGTGTCTTTAAAATACGATGTTCTCAGGAGGGAAGGGGTTGCGGAAAGGGCAATTTTCATCATCGACAAGAAAGGCGTCATCCGCTACATCGACATCCACGACATCAACGATGATCCGGGTATGAACGCCATCATAAGGACCCTCGAGGAAATTCAGGGGGATAAATAGGCAGGAGAGGGAAGGGAAAAGAAAAGAGGGAAGAGGGGAAAAGCCGGAAAAGGGGAGCGAACGCGGAGACTGGAAGACGCGGAGGATGGTTGATTGGAAAGAATACCGTCAGAGGTTAGACGCTGCCTGAAGTGCACTTCCTGCTTTTCCTCTGGACTCTGAACTTGCGACTCTGGGTTCTGAACTTGCGACTCTGAACTCTAAACTCTGAACTGCTTTTCTGAGTTTTCTCAGTTTTCTTGCCACCGGCACGACAAAATTGGTATATTGCAACCGTGTTTAAAGATCCATCGGATCCGGCGGTCCCGGGAGATCAAGGGGAAAGTCGGGGCGATGGTTATCAAAGGGAACCTGAACCAGCGCGGAAAAACGGAGCATATCGATGGCTGAGAACGAGAAGGATCAAAAGACCTTCAAGGTCGAGGACAGAAGGACTTCCTCCGGTAAGGGAAAGGACGAGGATGGCCCTCCGGCCCCCTCGCCGGAAACCATTGCTGATCAGGCCCTAAAAGAAGAAGAAAAGGCCGCCGAACAGGGCAAGGGTGGGACCAAGGTTGATTTCTCCACTTTTATCTTTTCCCTTTTCAGTTCGGCGTTGATTCAGATGGGGGATATGGCCGATCCGATGACGGGCCAGGTCGATAAAAATCTCCAGGCCGCCCAGCAGACCATCGATATCATCGATATGATGATCAGCAAAACCAAAGGAAACCTGACCGATGAGGAGGAAAAGCTGATCAAAAGCGCCTCCGCCGAGCTGAAGTGGAAGTATCTCGATGCCGTCAGGGAAGGCCGGTAAAACCCAAACCGCGATGAAGCGCTTTCGGTGTTTTTCCCTTTCTGTCCTGCCGGGGGCAATTCTCCTTCTTGCGTCCTTTGCCTTCGCTATCGAAGTCAGCGATGTGACGGTGGATTTTCCCTTGTCCGAGGTTCTGAAACTCCAGGACCAGGAAGAAGGGGGGGCGGCCGGCGATGGGTCCGCCATCGTCGTCGGAAAGTCCAGGTTCCCCAGGTCCCCTTGGGAAGAGGACTGGTTTTCCTATCGGCAGGGGATATTGCGGGGGAATTTCAGAGCGGCTTCCGAGAGTCTTGAAAGGGTGATCGCCTACAGGAAAGACCACGGAATCCCCAACCTTTATCTGCCTTCCATAGCTCTTCTGAAAGAGGCCTCCCTGGCCAGGAAGGAAAACCGGTTCGAGGACTCCCTGGAAATCATTTCCATTGCCAGAGATCTCGCCCCCGACACACCCGGGCCCCATTTCCAGAAGGCGAGGACCATCTGGAGCCAGAACCAGCTGCGCGCCCTGTCGGCCCTGGATGCCATTCTTGAGGGGACAGGCGCGTTTTTAAAGGATTTCCGTTCTTTATTCCCGTGGGTCCTTGATTTCGCCCTGTGGCTGCTGCTGGGACTGGCGGTGGGGTCATCCCTTACCATTTTCCTGTTATTTTTGAGGGTTGTACCCCGCCTTTCCCACGATCTTTCGCATCTCGTCAAGGTGCCCCACTGGGTGTTGATCCTTTCCTTTCTGGTCCTCCTGGGCGCTGTCCTGGTTTCCGGAATGTCCCTCGTTCTCTGGGTGATCCTCCTTGCCCTGCTGATGGTCCTTCATCTCTCTTCCAGGGAACGTTTGGCCGTCATGATCGCCCTTGTTCTGATGGCTTCCGTCCCCGCTTTTCTCCATGTCCTCTCCCTCGGCAGGGACTATTTCTCCGATTCAAGATCCCTCGCGATTTATAAGGCGGAAAGGGGAGGGGAAGGTTCGCAAACCCTGGATGAGCTTCACTATTATCGTGTCCGGGATGCCGAGGACAGCGAGGTGCTCGCGGCGATGTCCCTGGTCCTCAAAAGGTCCGGCAACATGAAGGAGGCTGAATCCCTTCTGAGGCGGGCCATGGAAATCACCCCGTTTTCCCCAAGATATCTGAATAACCTGGGGAATATTCTTCTCGGGACAGGCAGGATTGAACAGGCCATTGCCCATTACAGGGATGCTCTCCGATACAAGGACGACCCCAGGATCCATTACAACCTGAGTCAGGCGTTAAGGGAAAACCTTCAGCTCGAAGAGGGGGAGACGGAGTTCAGGATAGCCCAGGAACGATCCCCGGCCTTGACCGAAATGCTCATGGAATCCCAGCAAGCCACGGTTCAGAGGATCACCATGGATATTTTTCGCGGGATGGGGGCCACCCTCGTAGATTCCCTTTCCCTGACCACCCAGGGTCACGATTACCGGAACCGGCTTTGGGCAGGGATTGTGCCGAAGATCCCCTTCCGGGGTTCCTGGCTTCTCTTCCTGGGGGCCTGTGCCGTTGTTTACCTCGGTGGTCTGGCGGGGCGAAATTTCCGTGGGGCGGCAAGATGCCGGAAATGCGGCCATCTGCACTGTCATCGATGCAGCCAGTCGGCCAGGGACGGCCTTTGTGCTCAATGCCGTCAGATCTTCATTGTCCGGAGCGGGGTCGACCCCGCTGGCAGGGTCAGGAAAATGATGCAGATTTTGAGCTTCAACAAAAGGAAGGCTCTCATCTCGAGGTTTGCCACCGTTCTCTTTCCGGGTCTCGGCCACAGCTATCTGGGCGCGGGGTGGCAGTCCCTGGTTTTTATCACTCTTTCCGTCTTCTTCTGGTCGAAGTGGGTTTTCTGGCACGGATTTTTCAGGTCCACCACTTCCCTCCAAATCGAGGCGGGTTTTTCTTCCAGGATTGTTTTCGGTCTCTTTTTGGTTGCCTACTATCTTTTTGCCCTGAAAAAGATCGGGGACCGTCTGGAGGAGAAGTGATCAAATGGCCTTGAAGGGAACGCTCAGGGACTTTGGTCTCTCCGATATCTTCCAGCTGATCTCCCACCAGAGGAAGACGGGCATCCTGTATTTAGAAGACAAGGGAAAGAGCGTCTCCGTGACTTTCGATGAGGGGAAGGTGGTCGGGGCCGAGGCCGGGTCCGAAAAAACCCATGAAAAGGAACGGGTGGGGGACATCCTCCTCAAGGCGGGGGTCCTCGATCAGGGGCGCCTTGCCCAGTGTCTTCAGGAGCAGGAAAGGACGGCCAGGAAGCTTGGGGTTGTCCTTACGGAGAAAAAATATCTCACCGAGGAGATTTTTCGCCAGGCCCTTCTTTTCCAGATCAAGGAGACCCTTTTCAGGATTTTCCAGTGGACGAGCGGGACCTACCGTTTCGAGACCACGAAAATTTCCTACGACAAACAGTTCATCTCTCCCATGCCGGCGGAATTCATTCTGATGGAAGCCGCCAGGATCATCGATGAATGGCCCGGTGTCCGGGCCAGGATTCCATCCATAGAGATGGTCTTTGACAAGGTGCCGGAAGCGGAGTCAAGGATTCTCCGACGTTCCGAAATGAAAGAAAATCCCCCTCAAGGCCCTGATTTTGATCTGGGCGGGGAAGAAAAACCCAAGGCGGCCGAAAATGACCGCGTCGTCCTTTCCCCCGACCAGGAAAGGGTGTTTGATCTCGTCAATGGGCAATACACGGTTTCCGAAATTTCCTACAGGTCCCTGCTCGGGGAGTTTGAAGCGTCCAAGGCGCTTCAGGATCTCGCCGGTTTTGGTTTGGTCAAACCCGTGAAGGTCCCCCTTAGCAAGCCCAAAAATCAGGAGCAAGAGGAGGAAACCAGGAGGCGGAAAGGGGTCTTGACCCTGGTGGCAGGTCTTGTTTTTACAGGACTTCTGGTCTTTGTCCTTTTTGCTGTTCTGGCCGCGTCGGCGACGCGTCTGGGCTTTTTCGCCCAGGTCGCCTCGGAAAAATCCCGCATTGTCCGGGAGGCCATCGCCGATGCCCAGTCGAAAAGATTGATCCTTGCCATGGAGGCCTACAGGCTGGAAAAAGGGTCATACCCGGAGGACCTGAATGATCTCTACACCGCAGGGTTTGTCCTCGAATCGGATGTTTATTATCCTTTCAACAGCCCTTACGGGATCCACTGGGGCGCGAACGGGCCCACCATTGTCCCCCCGGGGAATCAGGATTGAAAAAAACTCTTCAGGTTGAAAGTGAGGAACAGGCCAGGATTCTGTCCGGGGATCTGGACGGGAACCTCAGGATGATCGAGCGCTTGACAGGGGTAAGAGTTGGCGTCCGGGGGGACGCCCTCTATCTCGACGGGCCGGATACCAGGGTGGAGGAGGTGGCCCGTCTTCTCTCGGATGTCCTGCGCAGCATCGACCAGGGGGCTCGTCCAACCCGCCGGGAGATGGAAGTCCTTTTCCGCCGCATGGTCAACGGGGACGGGATGGGTCCGACGGAGCTCGCCGTGGAATCCCTCGTTCTGACCCCGCGCAAATCGGTGATGCCCAAAAGCCGAAACCAGAGAACCTATCTTGAGAGAATCAGGCAGGACGACATCGTCTTCGGGATCGGCCCCGCAGGTACGGGGAAAACTTATCTGGCCATGGCCGCGGCCGTGCGAGCCCTGATATCCAAAGAAGTGAGTCGGATCATCCTTACCCGTCCTGCGGTGGAAGCGGGTGAGAAGCTGGGTTTTCTTCCGGGGGATATGTATGAAAAGGTCAACCCCTACCTCCGGCCCCTTTACGATGCCCTTTTTGATATGATGTCCGCCGAAAAAGCCTTGAAACTGGTGGAAAGGGGAGTGATCGAGATCGCTCCCCTGGCCTTTATGAGGGGCAGGACGCTGAATGACTCCTTCGTCATCCTCGATGAAGCCCAGAACACCACGGCTGAACAGATGAAGATGTTTCTCACTCGTCTTGGATTCGATTCCAGGGCGGTGATCACCGGTGACATCACCCAGATCGATCTGCCGGTAAGAAGCTCCTCCGGGCTTATACAGGTCATGGAAATTCTGGAAGGCATCGAGGGGATCAGCTTCGTTCTGTTCAATGAGACCGACGCTGTCCGACATCCCCTGGTCCAGGAGATCATCAGGGCCTACGAGAAAAAGGGGATCTGAATTGGGCAAAAGGACAGTTTCCAGAAAGAGCGACAAGACGCCCTTGAGGTCCCGGCGACTGAGGATTCATCTCGGGTGGAACCGCGAGGTCCAGCTGTCCCTGCTTTTCTGGATCACAGTATGCCTTGTGACCTATCTTCTACTTCCGTCCCGCGCCCTGCAGATCGCCGCATACAGTCCCGGCAGCATCGCCCAGAGGGACATAAGGGCAACGAGGTCGTTCCTGGTTGAGGACGAGGACACCACAGCAACCCGAAAAAAGGAGGCCGCCGCGCAAGTCCCGGCCGTTTACGATTACGACCAGGATCAGACCTTGAAAAATTACCAGATCGTCAGGGAATTTTTGCGGGCCATGAGGGAAACGGTTATTTCCCAACGGGTGGCCGAGGAACTTTTCCGGGAGGAAATCCGGGTTGCATCCCCCGCGGACAGAGTGGGCCTTGACAGGGAGCTGGAGTTGCAGCGATCGGATGTTGTTTCCGACCGCCTCGTGGCTTCGGGCACCCTCATTGAAAAGGTCGGGCTGGATCTGGATCCGGAAGAAATGGCGCCTCTTTTCGCGGAAGGTTTCAGCGAGAGGATGGAGTCCATTCTCTCATCAGCCCTGAGGCCGATTCAGGGAATCCCGATAGTTGAGAACAGAGAGTCCCTTCTCCGGGAGAGGGGACGGGGGATCAC
>JAFGWO010000286.1 GCA_016937135.1 Pseudomonadota bacterium | reverse complement strand
CTGGCCAATACCCTCACGGAGATCGTGGGGGGCACCATCAGCCGCCTTTATTTCTTCCTGCGCCCCCTGCCCCCCCAGTGGTCCTGGTCCTTTCCCTTTGGGGGGGCTCTCCTGGGGTTTTTCGCTTCCCTTCTTGGAGGAGCCTTCCCGCTTTTCCAGATGGCCCGGCAGGACCCGGTGGCCGCCCTGAGGGGCAGGGCCCCTGAAGTCAGCCAGGAGATCTACGCCCGGTGGACTGCCGCAGCCGGGGTGCTCCTGACCGGAATCAGCGTGTTTGTCCTCCTTCGCTCCAGGTCCATTATCACAGGGTATCTCGGCACCTTCGGGGTCATCCTGGGCCTGAGCTTCATGTGCGGGTTTCTCCTGGTGGTTATGGCTCCCCTCTGGCGGGCCGTCCTCCGTTTGGTCGCCGGACCCGTGGGGACGCTGGCGGCGGGGAACGTCCGGCGCAACCTGGGCCGGACAGCCGTGGCAGTCGCGGCTTTCGGGATCGCCCTTTCCCTTTCAGTGGGTCTCGGGAGCATGATCGGCAGCTTCCGGAAGTCCCTCATCTGGTGGATGGAGGGGCAGATCCGGGCAGACTACTATTTAGAGCCCACTGCAGGAGGCCGGATCCCGCTATCCCTTTACGATGACCTTTCCGGTATGGAAGGCGTGGGGGGGGTGGACCCGTTCCTGAACGTCACGGTACCCTACGAGGGCACCATCATCCGTGTGACATCCATCGATCCCGAGGTGGTCGACCGGTTTCTTCAATTCTTCTGGGTCGATGGGAATGACGGGGCCTGGGGCCGCCTGGGCGACGGGCAGGTGGTGATCTCGGAAAGTTTCTCCCGGAGGTTCGGCCTGAAAAAAGGGGAGCAGGTGACCCTTAGCGGCGTCGAGGGGCCGGTCCCTCTGGAAATCGCCGGGGTTTTCTACGACTACACCACCGAACACGGGGTCGTCATGATGTCCCGGGATCTTTTCATCGACCTTTTTAATGACGACACCATCGGCACCCTCGCGGTTTTTCTCGAACCCGAAAGGGATCGTCCGGCGGAGGTTGACCGGAGGATCCGGGCCATGGCGACAGAGGCGGGCTTGACCATTTACGAGCGGCAGGGGTTCCGGGACAGGATCCTTTCGATTTTTGACGCCACTTTTTCCATTACCCATTCCATGAGGGCCCTCGCCATCCTGGTCGCCTTTCTGGGGATAACGGGGGCCCTTCTGACCCTGTTCATGGAGAGGCGCAAGGAGTTCGGCATTTACCGGGCCCTGGGTCTGACCGGGAGGGAAGTGGCCCTTATGACCCTCCTGGAGGGGCTTGGGATGGGGCTGTCCGGGTTCGCGCTGAGCGCGGTCGCGGGCACGGCCATCACCTTCATCCTGATCAAGGTTATCAACCTCCAGAGCTTCAACTGGACCATCTTTTTCTTCTTCGACGCCGTGCCTTACCTGGCGGCGGCGGGGATCGCCTTGTTCGCGAGCCTGGGCGCGGCTGTCTACCCCATGCTGCGGATCGTCCGGAGCTACCCGAAGCTTCAGATAAGGGAGGAATGAAGTTCTGTGAAGAGACGATCAAGATCTGTCATCGCGGGAATCCTCGCCCTAGCGGCCGGGCTGTTCCTGGCCCCGGACGTGAGAGGCGCGGAAGAGGAGGACCCCTGGCGGCCGGCACTTGATCGGTGGGAGTGGTCCTTCCCTGAGGATCACGGGTCCCATCCGGATTTCGAGACGGAGTGGTGGTATTTCACCGGGAACCTGGAGACCTCCTCGGGACGTGATTTCGGCTACCAGGTGACATTTTTTCGGGCCGGCCTGGCGAAGATCGCCCCTGTTCCGGAAAATCCGTGGTCCATCCGGGACCTTTATCTGGCCCATTTTGCCCTGACCGATGTTGAAAAGGGACGTTTTTCCTGGAAGGAGCGGGTCTCCCGGGCGGGCCCGGGCCTGGCAGGTGCGAAGGTCGGGGATCTCGATGTCCAGCTCCTCGACTGGAAGGCTGTCTCCTCGGAAAAGGTTGTCCGGCTGGCCGCCCGCTGGGGGGACATGGATCTGGACCTCACCCTCCGTCCCCGGAAGCCCCCGGTTTTCCACGGGGAGGGGGGGCTGAGCCGGAAGGGTCCGAATCCGGGCCAGGCCTCCTTTTATTATTCCATGACCGATTTGGCGACGGAAGGATATGTCAGGCCGCCCGGGGAGGATCCCGTCCCGGTCTCCGGCCGCAGCTGGTTCGACCACGAGTTCGGCTCCAACCAGCTCGCACCCGATCAGGCCGGCTGGGACTGGTTCGGCCTCCACCTTTCGGATGGGCGTGAACTCATGATCTATATCATGAGGAAAAAGGACGGGGCAGTTGAAGAGGCTTCCTCGGGGACCTTGATCCATCCCGACGGGACCTGGAACGCCCTGCGCCTTGAAGATTTTTCCGTGGCTGTGGAGGATACATGGGAAAGCCCGGCGAGCGGGGGGCGGTATCCCGCCGGTTGGCTGATAACGGTTCCCGGCGCCGGGATCCGGATCCGGGTTTTGCCCATGCTGGACAACCAGGAAATGCTGACCGAGGAGACGGGGGGGATCATCTACTGGGAGGGGGCTGTAAGCCTCG
>JAFGWO010000285.1 GCA_016937135.1 Pseudomonadota bacterium | reverse complement strand
GTGGCCAATCTTTCCGTGCTGGGCTACGATCCCGCGGCTGTCTACTCGGGCCGTTCCCCCATCGAGGCGGCGGGGATGGGTCTTTCCCTCGGGCCGGACGATGTGGCCTTCCGATGCAACCTCGTCACCCTCGCTAGGGATACCCTTTCAGGCCTCGATACCGATCTTCAGGGGGTCCTTTCCCGGGACCTGGTCATGGTGGATTTCGCAGGCGGCCACCCTTCCGAAGAGGAGGCGGCCTCTTTCCTTGAGGCCCTTTCAACCCGATTGGGAACCGAAGAGGTTGTCTTTCACAAGGGAGTATCCTACCGCCATCTCATGGTCTGGAAGGGCGGCGAATCCCGGTTTGAAGCCGTTCCTCCCCACGATCTGACCGATCGCCCGATCTCGGATGGCTGGCCGGAAGGGGAGGCTGCCCCCAGGATCCTTGATCTGGAAGCGCGGGCGCTCCGGCTGCTGGCCGACCACCCCGCCAACCGGAGGCGCAAGGAGATTGGGAAAAAACCGGTTAATGCCATATGGCTCTGGGGACAGGGGAAAAAGCCAGAGATGGAGAGCTTCCGGGACCGTTTTGGGCTGTCGGGGGCAATGATCACGGCCGTCGACCTCATGAAGGGGCTCGGGGCCACCGTGGGTTTTCAAATCATAAACGTTCCCGGCGCAACCGGGTATCTCGATACCGATTACGAGGGGAAGGCCGCGGCGGCCATCGAAGCCCTGGATGGCGTGGATCTGGTCTATCTGCACGTGGAAGCCCCCGACGAGGCCGGACACAGCGGCAGCCTGGAAAACAAGATCCGGGCTCTGGAGGATTTTGACTCGAGGGTCGTCGGAAAGGTCATCGAGGGACTTGGAAAGTTCCGTGATTTCAGCGTTCTTCTCCTTCCTGACCACGCGACGCCGCTTGAACTGAAAACCCACTCCCCGGAGCCAGTCCCTTTTGCCGTTTTCCGCTCCGGAAGCGGTCCCGGATCGGCCAGGTCCTTTAACGAGGAGGACGCCAGGGGGGGGATAAGGATAGAAAAGGGCCACGAGCTGATGGGGATGTTCGTGAGAGGGGAGATCGGGTAAGGGGGTGATGAGTAAAGGGTAACGGGGTAACTGCAATTATTTGGGTTTCCCCCATACTCGCATACTCCCATACCCGCTACAGAAGATTCCATCAGGCAGGAGGCGAAAAAAGAGCATGGCATTGGTTGTCCAGAAATACGGCGGCACCTCTGTAGGGGATATCGAAAAGATCAGCCACGTCGCGAAACGGGTCAAGCGGGCCCGGGACGCGGGGCACGATGTCGTGGTTGTCGTCTCGGCCATGGCGGGCGAGACCAATCGCCTGGTCGATCTGTGCCGGCAGGTGATGAATCAGCCGGACCCGCGGGAATATGACGTTGTCGTTTCAACCGGAGAGCAGGTGGTGGTGGGGCTCCTTTCCATGGCCCTTAAAAAAGCGGGCCAGGATGCCATATCCCTCCTCGGCCACCAGGTGGCGATCCATACGGACAATTCCCACACCCGCGCGCGCATCGCCCGGATCACCGACGGGAAGATCAGGGAAAACCTCAAAGCAGGCCGGGTTGTCATCGTTCCCGGCTTTCAGGGGGTCAACGAAAAAGGGGATATCACGACCCTCGGGCGGGGGGGATCCGACACCTCCGCTGTGGCGCTGGCGGCCGCTCTGAATGCGGACACCTGCGAAATCTACACGGACGTGGAGGGCATTTTTACCACGGATCCCAATGTCGTTCCGGAAGCGGTCAAGATCCCGAGGATCAGCTACGACGAGATGCTGGAAATGGCCAGCCTGGGCGCCAAGGTCCTCCAGATCCGGTCCGTTGAATTCGCCAAAAAATACGACGTTCCCCTGCATGTCAGGTCCACTTTTTCGGAGGCAGAGGGCACCTGGGTAACGAGAGAGGATCGGGAAATGGAAAAGGTTGTTGTTTCCGGTGTGACATTCGAGAAGAACGAGGCCAAGGTTTCCATCAGGCATGTCCCGGATCACCCCGGGATCGCCGCCCGGATTTTCGGGGCGATTGCCGACGCGGGCATCAACGTGGACATGATCATCCAGAACATCAGCCACGATGGTTTCACCGATATGACGTTCACCGTCCCGAAGGGGGACCTTGAGGATGCCCTTTCCATTGTGCGTCCCATTGCCGACGAGATCGGGGCTAAAGGCATTCTGACGGATGACAAGGTGGCCAAAGTGTCCATCGTGGGGACCGGAATGCGAAGCCATAGCGGCATTGCGTCCCGCATGTTCCAGGCCCTGGCGGATGACGGGATCAATATCCAGATGATAAGCACCTCCGAGATCAAGGTTTCCTGTGTGATTGAGAGCAAATACACCGAACTGGCCGTGCGGGTCCTGCATAACGCTTTCGATCTGGGAGGGGATTCCGTCTAGGAAGACCAAACCCCGGAAAGGGGGGCGGCCGGAGACGGCATCCTTCCTTCGGGGGAGAACGGGAGGAACATGAAGTCAGGTATGAAAGACCGTGTCGTCGTCTATGATACCACGCTGAGGGATGGGACCCAGGCAGAGGAGGTCAGCCTCCAGTTGTCCGACAAGATCGCCATCGCCCACAAGCTGGATGAACTGGGAGTCGATTTTATCGAAGGAGGATGGCCGGGGAGCAATCCGAAGGACATGGAGTTTTTCGAAAAGGCCCGGAAGCTCCCTCTTTCCCATGCCCGGTTCACGGCTTTCGGATCCACCAGAAGGAAAGGGGTCAGGGCTTCCGAAGACCCGCAGATCCGCGCCCTCCTGGAATCTTCCCCTGTGATCACCATTTTTGGTAAAAGCTGGCATCTCCACGTCAAGGAGGCCCTCAGGACCACACCCGGGGAAAACCTGGATATGATCCATGATTCCGTCTCCTATCTCAAAGCCAACGCCGAGGCGGTTTTCTACGACGCGGAACATTTTTTCGACGGATACAAGGACGACCCCGAGTACGCCCTGAAGTCGCTGGAAGCCGCCTACGAGGGGGGGGCGGACTGCCTGGTCCTTTGCGACACCAACGGGGGGACCCTGCCCGGTCAGATCAGAGAGATTGTCCGGGCTGTACGGGAAAGACTTCCCGGGGCCGGCATAGGGGCCCACATGCACAACGATTCGGAATGCGCGGTCGCCAATTCCCTGGTCCTCCTGGAGGAAGGCGGCAGGCATGTCCAGGGGACGATCAACGGGTGGGGCGAAAGGTGTGGGAACGCGAACCTCTGCTCCATCATTCCCGCCCTGATCCTGAAACAGGGGTTTTCGGCCGGCGTGGACAAGGCTCGGCTGGCCGGGCTCAAGGATATCGCCGGGGCCATTTCCGAGATCGCCAATATCAAACTTGACAGCCACCAGCCCTATGTGGGAAGGAGCGCGTTCGCCCACAAGGGAGGTGTGCACGTTTCCGCCATGCAGAGAAACCGGAAGACCTATGAGCATATCGAGCCCGAGCGGGTCGGTAACCGCACCAGGGTCCTCCTTTCGGATCTCTCGGGCCGAAGCAATATCATCTACAAGACCAGGGAATTCGGGGTTGAGGTCCAGGAGAATGATCCGGCCATATCAAGGGTCCTCGAACAGGTCAAGGATCTGGAAAACCGTGGTTTCCTGTACGAATCCGCCGAGGGTTCCTTCGAGCTGCTTCTGAAAAAGGCCCTGGGCCGGCATCGCCGGTTCTTCGGGTTGAAGGGTTTTCGGGTTATCGACGAGAAGAGGGAATGGGATCAGCCGCCTCTTTCGGAGGCCACCATCATGGTTGAGGTAAACAACCACGTGGAGCACACCGCGGCCGTCGGCAGAGGGCCGGTGGATGCCATGGACGCCGCGCTGCGCAAGGCCCTCACCAAATTCTATCCGGTTCTCCGGGAGGTTCGCCTGGAGGATTACAAGGTCAGGATACTTCCGGAAAACAAGGGAACCGCTGCGGTCACACGGGTGATCATCGAGTCCGGAGACGGCAAGACCAGATGGTCCACCGTCGGCGTCTCCGAAAACATCCTGGAAGCGTCCTGGCAGGCGCTGGTGGATTCCATCGAATACAAGCTCCTCCGGGAGGAGGAAGCCGGCCTTCTGTAAGACCCGGGTTTCAGAGGTCCTGGAAAGCTGCATGTTTTTCCGCGGGTGATCGGATGTTCCCGGCCATCCCTTCGGATCCCTTCCCCTTGGTCAGCTGCCTTTCCCGAAGCCGGGCCGCAGCGGACATATCTTCCCAAAAGCCTGCCGCGCCCAGACGTTTCTGGGGGAAGGCATTTTCTTGTCCCCTTGTTTCCCTCTTTGATGGCATCGCAATTGCAGATATTTTTCCATGTTTCGATGGGATCGACGTCAGGCGCGCATCAGCCTCCTTCTTTTTCTCTTTATTTTTTGCCTCGGCATCGGCAAGGCATATTTCCACCGACCTGTCTCTCCCGATTTTTCACGGATGCGAGGACCTTTGCCGGCCGGAGTCAGTTGCCTGGATGCCACCGCGCTGGGAAGGGCCCTTTGCGTGTTTCCACCCGGGACCCCTGTTTTCGAGGCCCTCTCCGGACTGGGTGTGAAAGTGGATTTTGTCGGGTCTGGTTTTTCCCTTCCCCGCGCGGGGGTTCTTGTCAGGACAAAAAAGGGTTGGAGCGTAAGGGCGATGACCCAGAGGGAGAGATGGGTATGGCGTCTACCCATGGATGTTCATAGCTGTGGGCCCGAGGACCTGTCACGAATAAAGGGCATCGGCCCCTCCCTGGGAGAGAAAATCCATGGTTTTGTGAAAGAAAGAAAATCACTTGAATCCCTCGATGAACTCCTCGATGTTCCGGGGATCGGGCCATCCCGTCTTCTCACCCTCGAAAAGGAGCTTGGCCTGAATTAAAAAACATCGTACAAGATTACCCGTACCCGGGAAGGAGGATTTTCCGATCTTTGGACCCTTTTTCCGGTTTTTGTCCGGGGCTTTGAGATAGCCTGATAAAAGGTGGTTTAGTTCCTTAAAGTTGACATATTCTGTTGGCATAGTTATATAACAAAATCCAAACTTTTAAGTCGGAAATTCAAATCCTATGTTTGAGACCTTAAAATCGGATATAAAGGCCGTAAGGGAGAGGGACCCCGCCTGCAGGGGGCTTCTCGATGTCCTTTTCAATTATCCCGGTTTCCACGCCGTTCTGATCTACCGGGCCTCCCATGAACTTTGGGAAGTCCGCCTGTACTTCTTCGCCCGATTCCTCTCCCATCTTGGCCGGGTCCTCACCGGGATCGAGATCCACCCCGGTGTCCGGGCGGGGAAGGGGCTCTTTATCGACCACGGGATGGGCGTCGTCATCGGGGAAACCACGGAGATAGGGGATAACGTCACCCTTTACCAGGGGGTGACCCTCGGCGGAGTCAGCCTGAAAAAGGAAAAGAGGCATCCGACCCTTCGAAACAACGTTGTCGTGGGAGCGGGAGCCAAGATCCTCGGGCCGTTCGAGGTGGGGGAAAACAGCAGGATCGGCGCCAATTCCGTGGTGGTCAAGGAGGTGCCCCCCAACAGCACCGTGGTGGGGATCCCGGGCCGGATCGTCGTCAAGGAAGGAAAGAAAGTCGAGGATATTGACCTGAACCATCAGGTCATGCCCGATCCGGTAGCCAAAGCCTTTACGTGCCTCATGGACCATGTCCAGCTCCTGCACAAGCGCCTGGATCAGCTCTCTGAAAAAGAGGACGAGGATCAGGTCCAGTTCGAGGATCTCAGGTCCAGGCTCAGCGGGATCGTCCCGAGCCCTTCCGGAGATGCATCCGGAGGGAACAAAAAACAGGCATCACCCCGGAGGAAATCCGCGAAATGAAGGTGACGACCCGATCCAGCTACACCGTGAGGGCCCTCATCGATCTCGCCCGCCATTCCAACGGGGGCGTGCCCGTGCGTCTTTCGGAGATTTCCGAGAGGGAAGGGATTTCCCACGCCTACCTTGAACAGCTTTTCAACCGTTTGAAAAAAGCCCAACTCGTCAAGGGACGGAAAGGGCCCGGGGGCGGATACGTTTTGAACAGGGATCCCGACGGCATCCGCATGGGGGACGTCATCAGGGCTGTTGAGGGGGAAGAAAAAGGTTTTCCCTGTGCGGGGGAACTCGACGGCCATCAGGAATGCCCCCGCCGGCCTTTCTGCACCTCGCATCAGCTCTGGGACCAGCTTGCGGCCAAAATGCACGCCTGCCTAAACTCCGTTTCCCTGTCTGAACTGCTTAAGGACAACAGGAAGGCGGATTGATCAGGAGTCAACGAATGAACCCCATCTATCTCGACCATAACGCGACCACCCCTCTGCGCCCCGAAGTCCGCGACCGGATGATCCCTTTTCTGGGGGAACTGTTCGGCAATCCGTCGTCTCCCCACTCCTTCGGTCAGGATGTAAAACCCCATTTTCAGGAAGCAAGGCAGCGCATCGCCGATCAGCTGGGTGCCCCTCCCTCCCAGGTGGTGTTTACCAGCGGCGGAACCGAAAGCGACAACGCGGCCATAAAGGGGGTCGCCTTTGCCTCCGGGAAAGGGCATATCGTCACGACCCTCATCGAACACCCCGCTGTTCTCCAGACCGTCTCGTGGCTCGCCAAAAAGGGTTTTGACGCATCCTATGTCCCGGTGGGGAGTTCCGGGGTTGTCGATCCCGAGGATGTCCGCAAAGCCATCCGTCCCGACACTATCCTGGTATCGGTGATGCACGTGAACAACGAGATCGGGACCATCCAGCCGGTCAGGGAGATTTCCGCCATCGCCCGGGAGGCCGGGGTGCCGTTCCACACAGATGCCGTTCAGAGTTTCGGGAAGCTGCCGACCAGGGTCGACGATCTCGGGGCGGATCTCGTTTCCATCGCGGCCCACAAGATCTACGGCCCCAAGGGCGTCGGGGCTCTCTATATCCGGAAGGGGACGAGGATAGAACCCCTCATCATCGGGGGTGCCCAGGAAAAGCGCCGCAGGAGCGGAACGGAAAATATCCCGGGTATCATCGGTTTCGGGGAAGCAATCGTCCACGCGGAAAGGGAGCGCCGGGAGATTTTCGACAGGCTGGTCCCTCTTAGAAAAAAGCTGGTGGAGGGGTTGTCCGAGGCTATCCCGGAATTGAGGATCAACGGGGACCCGGAAAAGACCTTTCCCTCGACAGTAAGCGCCAGCATCGGGCGGATCGAGGGAGAATCCATGCTCCTTTCCCTCGACATGGAGGGCATCGCGGTCTCGACAGGCTCTGCCTGCTCCTCCGGATCCCTCGAGCCATCCCACGTCCTCGTGGCGATCGGGGTCAGTCCTGTCCTTGCCCAGGGCACGTTGAGGTTTTCCATGGGGCGCGGCACCACGCCGGAACAGATCGACTACGTCCTTGAGGTCTTTCCCCCCATCGTGGAGAGGCTGAGAGCCATGTCCCCCCTTCGGGCGTCGCAGGCAGGGTAAAGGGAAAGTTCAGAGTCCAGAGTCCAGAGGTCAGAGTCCAGAGTTCAGAGTCCAGAG
>JAFGWO010000284.1 GCA_016937135.1 Pseudomonadota bacterium | reverse complement strand
ATATCGGCACGGCCAAGGCAGGGGAGGAAGACCGTAGAAGGGTCCGCCATCACCTCCTGGATATCCGCGACCCGGACCAGGCCTTTTCCGTTGGCCGGTTCATCCCCCTCTTCAGGGAAACCGTGGCCACCGTAGCCGACGAGGGAGATCTGCCGGTGGCCGTGGGCGGAACGGGCCTTTACCTCAGAGGAGGCCTTGGAGGGCTGTTTGACGGACCGGGGAGGGACGAGGCCCTGCGGGCGGATTTGAAATCGCAGGAGGATTCAAGACCCGGGACCCTTTTCCAGCTTCTGGGGAAAGAGGATCCCGCAACGGCCGAAAGGACCATGCCCAACGACCTTGTCCGGATCATCCGGGCCATTGAGGTCCTGCGCCTGACCGGCCGCTCCATAAGCGAATTCCAGCGGGGGCACGCCTTTACGGACCGACCATTTGATTCCCTGATCTTTTGCCTCGACCCCCCCAGGGATCTCCTTTACAGCTGGATCTCCGACAGGGTAGATCAGATGATCCGGGACGGGTTCCTGGAAGAGGTGAGAAGATTAAAGGAAAAGGGGTATGGCCGGGATCTGACTTCCATGAAGGCTTTGGGCTACCGGGAGCTGATGGCCCATCTGGATGGCGAGATGACCTTTGCCGAGGCGGTGGAAAGGATCAAGAGGAACACCCGGCACTACGCCAAAAGGCAGATAACCTGGTTTCGGAGAGAAAAGGGGGCAACCTGGCTGGAATACCAGAGCCGGGACCAGATTCCCGGGCTGGCGGAGAAGATCATAAAAACAGTCCAGAGCCTGCCCTGAGCCCGGTCGAAGGGTTCAGGGTTCAGAGGGATGGAGATTAATACATCAGGTTTAATTATCGAGGATTCCTGGCAAAGAATCATACCTCTTTCAATCCCTGCAGCCGAACCCGATATTCCCTTTTTTCTCTGAACTCTGAACTCTGAACCAACAGGGGCGGTCCCCGTGGGAACCGCCCCTGTTTCATGCATTAATTCCGGTACTTTTTTACGGTGATACGGGCGCCAGCTCGACTCTCCGGTTCTTCGCCCTTCCTTCGGCGGTATCGTTGGTGGCCGCCGGACGGTCAAACGAGTAACCGGCATAGGAAAGCCGGTTGGCGCTGATCCCGGCGTTAACCAGGTAATCCACGACCGCCTTGGCGCGCGCCTCGGAAAGCTTCTTGTTGTAGGCATGCGAGCCGACGTTGTCGGTATGGCCTTCCACACGAATGGCCAGGCCGGGGTTCGCTTTGAGAACGGCCACAAGGTTGTCAAGGCTATTCTTGGACTGGTACTGGATTGTGGACTTGTTGGTGTCGAAGAAGATTCCTTCCAGGACCCAGCAGCCCCTCGAATCCGTTTTCACTCCGGTGGGAGTGCCGGGGCACTGATCCCTCGAGTCGAGGACGCCGTCTCCGTCACTGTCACCGACCGTGATCACGGGGCAGCCTCTGCCGTCCACCCTTGTTCCCTTCGGGGTTCCAGGGCACTCGTCGACCGCGTCAGTGACTCCGTCGCCGTCGCTGTCGATGGGGCATCCATAAGAATCAACCCTGATTCCCATCGGGGTGTTGGGGCATCGGTCGGCCTCGTTCAGGACGCCATCGCCGTCTGCATCGGCAGGGCATCCGTAGGCGTCGACCCTGGTCCCGGCAGGCGTGCCGGGGCACCGGTCCTGCGCGTCCACGACGCCGTCCCCATCGCTGTCGCCGGGGGCGCCGGGGCAGCCGAACTTGTCGGCCTGGGTCCCCTTCGGGGTTCCAGGACAGATGTCCATGTCATCCGGAACGCCGTCGCCGTCGCTGTCCTTCTGCAGGAGAGCGGTCTCCACGAAACTGGCTAGGGCGGCGGGGGATTCCAGGTCGTCCATACGGGCCATGCCGCCGCAGGCTCCCCAGTCACCCGCGTCAGCGATCTCCTGGAGAAGTTCGCCACCAGCTTCATCGTCGCCCACGAGGACGGTGTAGACACAGACGCGGCTTCCGTGGGTTTTCTTGATCCTGACAACTTCGCCCGCGGGATCACCGGGGATGCTCTTTCCATCGCTCACGATGATCAGGGATGTCTGCCCGGGGATTTCCTTGAGGTCGTCCCGGGAGGCATCCAGGGCCGCCGCCATGGCGCTGGTGCCGCCTGGCCTCGCTACCCTGTCCAGCTCGGCCTGGAAATCGGAAGCCTTAAAAGCTTTGGGGCCGTACCGGAGATCCGTCTGGGACAGGGATACGCTGTCCGCATGACCGAAGGTCCTAAGGGAGCCGACCTGGTTAAACCCGGCAAGGGAGGCCCCGACCGAGGAGAGGAAACGTTTCTCCAGCCAGAACTTTCTCTCCCCTTCGTATTTGCCGGCCATGGAGGAGGAGGCGTCCATGATCACCTGGAAGTTCCTGGCCACGTACTTGTCCTTGGCGAAGGAGGGCGGGGTGTAGGGGTTGCTGTCCGTGATCGGCTGGCCGCCGGCGCACCCCATCACCAGGGCCAGGGTGAGGATAGGCAAAAATTTCCATACGCTTCTTTGCTTCATCGTTGGTCTCCTTTCGTTCTGTAATCCGAGGTCAATTCCCCAAGAAAACTAAAAAAACGCCGTTTTTATTAAGTATAGCAGGCATCCGGCTTTCGGCAACGTGAATCGCAATCCGGTAAGAAACGACCGGCGATTGCTGATGGGATCCAAGAAAACGGCATGCAATTAAGAAAAAGGAAAGAAAAATTCACTGGCGCCGGAAAGAAAAATGTTGAATTTAACAAAAATGTTATTTACAATAATACTAATAGAAGTCCGTTATGGTATCTGGAAAAAGGGAAAAAAGTTCCAGGAAGGACCTGGTAAAAAGGACGGGCTGGCATCTTTTGATCGGGGGTGCGGAAGGGGGTTGGATGGTTTCAAACCGCAAAAGGGATGAGGGGGGATTCACCCTTATCGAACTAATGATCGTCACGGCGGTGATCGGCGTCCTTGCCGGGATCGTCATTCCACATTACCTTGACTTGAAGGATAAAACCACCTGGATGACGGCAAGGGAAAATATGGATGTGATCCGGGGCGCCCTCTCTGTCCATGTGACGCAGGACAACGTCCAGGGGTTCCCATCAGGGACCCTCGATTTTGATGGGTTGAAAGCAGCTCTGGCACAGGAATATCTGCCGCTTTCCGAACAGGAGGCCTTCCTGGTTCCGGGATCCTTTATTTACACCAGCACCGAAGCCTCAACTTTTTCCTTTTCGGCCCATTGCGCCAACAGGGGAAGGGATCTTCTCACCGCGTCTGTCTCCGGGATCAGGCCCCTTTTCTACGAGGACTATGAGGGAGTTGAGGACGGCGGTCCCGGGATCGGCCGCTACCGTCGTCCCAGAACGCCTCCCAGCCCAGGCCCGTGAGGAGGACCTTGATGTCCGACTTCCGAGGTCGGACGGTCACTGTCTGAAAGATTTCGGTCGCAGGATCGAAAGATGTTTTAACGGATTCGACCTCTTCCTCGAACTGGCTCTGCAGCTCCTCCAGGCGCGATTGAAGATCGTAAAACCTCTCTTCGGCCCTTTCCACATCCTTTTTCTCTTTGGAGATTTTCCCGGCGCGGCGGATGGTGGTGGAAGCCTTCCCCACACTGGTCTGGCTCAGGACCCTTCGACCCACCAGCGCGCCGAGGAGGGTGGCCCCCAGGGAGATGGCGGTCTGGATCCGCTGCTGACCCGCCTGATCCTTTTCCCTTTCAATGGCCTGCCCGGCCTTGAGGATCTGCTGTTCGAGGGAGGCAATCCTGGCCGCGAATTTCTTTCTGGTTTTTTCGACAAGTTCGTCCCGTTTTTCCCTGGCCGCCTGGGAAAGGCGGATCCTGAAGTCGTTCTCCGATTCGCCGGGGACCGAAACCATCTTCAGGGATTGGCTTTCCAGCAGGGTGAGCCTCTGTTCCCGATAGAGGTAGTCCTTAAACTCCTTTTCCCACTCCCGGTATTTTTCGGGCCGGCTGGCCTGGGAGGGAAGGTCTCCGAACCGGGCATCCTCCTGAGCCGGCGAATCCTCAAGATCCGGCATTTCCAGGGGGACCTTCCTGGCCTCGTCCCAACGCACCGGGTCCTCGAGAGCGGTCAAAAGGGAAATTTCTTCCTCAGCGGTCCCGACTTTGGCGCCGGCATAATAGATCCTGGCGATCCCGATGAGGGTGGGCCTGTAGGCCAGAATGGCCTGCGGATCAGGGGCAGCCTCTTTCGCGGGCAGGAAGAATTCCGGGACACCGGGCGGCAGGGGCGGCTTGCCCCGTTTCTCCCTTTGAACCGCAGGGTGAGGGGGGGTCGAAGCAGCCTCCAGTTCAACCGGGACGGGGGCAGCGGTCTGTTTGCGTCTGGGGTCCATAAGCGTTTTTATCTGGGAGCGGGTGAGGGGGCCCCGAAGGTATGAAAGCGCCCACCTGGTCTGGAATAAAACCGGTTCGTCATCATGGACGTTGTTCATGAGAAAAACGCGGCTCCCAAGGCTGGTCAGGATCCGTTCAAAGGATTTACGGTCAAACCGCCCTCCCGAACTGCTTCCTACGCCCTCGAGGCCGTCCAGGACCCTCTCCTTGTCCCTTTCTGTCTGGAGCCTTCCCAGAAACCAAGTCCCGCAGTTCGAGAGCCCCTTGTAATCCAGGTCGACGGGGTTCTGGGTCGCCAGAACTATGCCCAGGCCGAAGGCGCGGGCCTGCTTGAGCAGGGAAAGAAGGGGGGCCTTGGACGGCGGGTTGGCCACCGGGGGGAAGTAGCCGAAGATCTCGTCCATATAGAAAAGGGCCCTCAGGGAGGAGGTCCCTGGCTGGGTCCGCATCCAGCCAAGGAGCTGGGTGAGGAGGAGGGAGACGAAGAACATCCGTTCGGTATCGTTTAGATGGGAGATGGTCATGATGGAGATCCTGGGCTTTGCCTCCTCGGTGTAAAGAAGTTTCCCGATGTCCAGGGGCTCCCCTTCGAGCCAGTTGGCGAAGCTTGGCGCCGCCAGCAGGTTGTTGATGGACATCGCCAGGGCGAACCGGTCGGCCTCCGGGAAAAAGGATTCCAGGTCAAAAACCCCAATTCGCTTGACAAGAGGGTTCTGGATAAGACTGATCAGGTCGGCGAGGCCCAGGTCCTGCCCTTCCCTCCATGCCCGGGCCAGGATGTTCGAAAGCAATATATGTTCGCGGCTCCGGATGGGATCGGCCTCGATACCAAGGAGGTTCAGGAGACTGGTGGCGGTGGTGTTGACCCTTTCCGTCATCAGGTCGATGTCTTCGAGAACGGCTTTTCCGGGCGCGGAGAAGGAGTTCAGGATGGAGATGGGGAGTCCGGCATTGCTTCCAGGGGTGTAGATGGCAAAATCCGCCGCTTCCCTTAAGCGCGCGATCCGTGACGGTTCCTGGCCCCATTCCGCGAGCCCATCCTTCCAGAGAGATGCCTGGCGCCCGGCGTATTCCTCAAGGGAAAGCCCCTTTTTCCGGGCATCCTCCTCGTTGACCCAGGGCTGGAAGTCTTCCCTTCTGAGCTCGGGGAAAGTGAGAAGGAGGTTCGTCAGATCGCCCTTGGGATCGACCACGATGGCGGGCACCCCGTCGATGGCCGCCTCTTCGAGAATGCCGAGACAAAGGCCGGTTTTCCCGCTTCCCGTCATCCCCACGCAGACAGCGTGGGTGACCAGGTCCTTTGAATCGTAAAGGAGCAGGTCCTCCATCCGGCGTCTATTTTCGAGATCGTATCGGCGTCCCAGGTAGAAAGCCCCGATTTTTTCGAAATCTGCCATTTTTTATCCTCCGTAACTGTTATTTTTTGCTGTATAATTGTATCAATTGTTTTTTAAAGGCAAGGGGCATGCGTTCCCAGGCAAGTACATGCGTTTCCGGGCAATTCCGTCAACCTTTGCCGGCCCTTGGTAAGGCTTTATTTTTATGGTTTTTTTAAATGCGAAAGGGAGGTGTGAGCATGGCTAAACTCGTTGATATCGAAGGGATCGGACCCAAAATGGCCGAGCTTCTCAAAAAAGCGGGCATTGCCTCGCAGAAAAGTCTCCTCGAAAAGGGCGGGACCCGCGCGGGCCGGAAAAAGATTGCCCAGGATGCCGGGATCGATGAAAAAAAGATCCTCGAGTGGGTCAACAGGGCCGATCTTTCACGGATCAAGGGCGTAGGGGAAGAGTATGCGGACCTTCTGGAGGCCGCCGGAGTCGACACCGTTCCCGAGCTTGCCAGGAGAAACCCCGAGAGCCTTTTTTCCTCCCTGCAGTCCATAAACGGCGAGAAGAAGCTTGTCAGACAGCTGCCCACCGGCGCGCAGGTGGAGGGCTGGGTCGCTCAGGCGAAAAATCTGCCGCGAGGGGTCGAATACTGAATTCCCGAGAACCCTGGACCGGAAGGCAGTCGGGTCGGGGTTGTTCGGTCTGTGTGAAAAGTGGTTTTGAGAGGAGGGGTGGTTATGCCAACCATTCTGGATCTGTTAACGGATAGGTTGGGTGCTGATTCGGCAAGGCAGATAGGGTCTAAAGTTGGGTCCGATGAGCAAACAGCTTCACGGGCAATGTCTCAGGCCATCCCCGTCCTTCTTGCAGCGCTGGCACGTAATTCCTCCCAAAGGGGTGGCGCAGAAGCGCTCATGAATGCCCTCGATCGGGACCATGACGGAAGCGCTCTTGATGACATATCAGGCTTGCTCGGAGGTTCCGGAGAGGGTGCCGGCGACGCTATTTTAGGGCATATTTTCGGAGACAAGAGGCCCCGTGTGGAATCCGCTGTGGGGAGGACGGCTGGCCTCGACGCCCGACAGGTGGGCCAGATCATGGCGATGCTTGCCCCTCTCGTCATGGGGGCCCTGGGTAAGGTGAAAAGACAGGAACATCTCGACGCGAAAGGACTTTCCGGTTTGCTGCAGGGTGAACTCCAGGAATCCCGGACGAGGTCGCCTGCAAGCCTGGGTCTTTTGGGTTCCATTCTGGACTCGGATAGGGACGGCGACGTGGATGCCGGGGATGTCGCCCGAACAGGTTTCGGGTTTTTGGGCAAGTTTTTTGGGAAACGCTGAAAAGATGTGATCCGGAAGCCCGGGCCGCCTGAGGCGGAAAGGGTTTCAAACCAATGCGAAGCAGCAAAGTGCAGGAGGGAACTCATGGGGCTTATTGATTTCGTCAAGGGGGCCGGAGCAAAGGTCCTGGGCATCGGCCGCTATAAGAAAGAGGAAGAAGAGGCCAACAGAAGGGCGGCCGAGGCAGCCCTCGTCGCCCAGATCAAGACCCTTGGCCTGAAGGTAAAGGACCTAGAGGTCCACTTTGAGGATGAGACTGCAACCATAAAGGGAACGGCCCCCTCCCAGCAGGAAAGGGAAAAGATCGTCCTGGTCGTCGGCAACACCCAGGGAGTCGCCCGGGTCGATGATCAGATGGAGGTGGAGGTGGCGGAACCGGAGGCTGTGTTCTACACGGTCAAGTCCGGAGACACCCTGTCGAAGATCGCGAAGGCCCAGTATGGCGATGCCATGAAATACCCTGTCATCTTCGAGGCCAACAAGCCCATGCTGACCAGCCCGGATCTGATCTATCCCGGCCAGGTGCTGCGCATCCCGCCTTTGGCGAAATAGTCCAGACAGGTTTCGTTTCAGGGAGGATTGCTGCCTTTTCCCCATCCGGGTGAAAAAGGGCAGATTCAGAATCAGGAGGGGAATAATCATGTTTAAAGAATTCAAAGAGTTTGCCATGAGAGGCAACGTCGTGGACATGGCTGTTGGCATCGTGATCGGCGCCGCTTTCGGGACTATTGTCCAATCCTTCGTCAAGGATATCCTCATGCCCCCCATAGGCCTTCTCATGGGAAATGTGGATTTTACCAATCTCTTTGTTGTTCTGAAGGAAGGCGCGCAGGCGGGACCCTTCGCGACCATTGCCGATGCCCAGGCCGCGGGAGCGGTAACGTGGAATTACGGGATGTTCATCAACACCATCATCAGTTTCCTCATCGTCGCTTTTGCCGTGTTCCTGGTGATAAAATCCCTGAATAACCTCAAGAGGCAGGAGGAAGCGCCCCCGGCCGAACCCACCACGAAAGAGTGTCCCTACTGTTTTTCGACCATCCCCATCAAGGCGACGCGCTGCCCGGCGTGCACATCGGAACTGTGAGGCAAAAGCGGAAGAGAGAAGAGGGAATAGGGAATAGGGAACAGGGGAGAAAGGAGGAAAACCCGCAGTCTCGAGTGCCTGGTGCCTGGCATAGGGGCAAAGACCCGGTTTCAGGAACAAGACGGGGCACCAGGATCAGAAACTGGGGTTTCCTTCCCGCTCCCCACTTCCCATTTCCCACTTCTCCCTTCACCCCTCTTCCCTGTTCTCTTTCCTTTCTTCCTGGTCTAAAATGACACATCGTGTGTGAAATCCGGCAGGAGGCCTCTTTGAAAAGGATCTT
>JAFGWO010000283.1 GCA_016937135.1 Pseudomonadota bacterium | reverse complement strand
GGGTCGCAAAAAGTCCGATCCGGGACTTTTTGCGCAACGGAAAGGGAAAAGCGTCGTTTTCCCTTTCCTCACGGATCAAGGACTTACCACCCGGGTCCTTGATCCGGGCGCCCCGCGCAGGGCGCGTTGATGACTTTTTGCGAAGTCATCAACCTTCAACGCTATCCCTTTTCCTTCCCCCCTTTTCCCCATCTCCTCTTTCAGCCGGTGGGCGGACCGGATGAAGCTCTCGAGTTTAGCTTCAGCCATCTGGGAAAGGACGCTTCCGTCCGTCTCCAGCGCAAGGAAGGGAAGAGGAACGACCGATCTGGCCGCTTCCCAGAAACTGGAATCGTTCCTTGAAAAGAACGGTTTGTCCTTCTTCAGGCGGTGGGTAATGATAGCCTCTGCCAGCCGGCCGGGCATGCATCCGAAGGGGCTGATGCTGATCACCCCATGGACCTTGTCCCCGATTTCCGACAGGGTGGAACCCACAGTGAGGATCGCCTCTCCAGTCAGGGACGGGTGGATCAACATGCCGCCCTTCTCCATGAGGTAGGCCATATCGCAGTCCTGTGGGGAGTAAAAGCCGGAGGTTTCGAGGATCTTTTGCACCCTCCCCACAATCCGTCCCCCTATCCGGTTTCTCAGCCACACGGCCATCCTCTCCCGCAGTGTAGCCTGTCCCAGTATGCCGGTTATAACGATGTGGTCGATGTAGGATATCCATTCCAGGCTGGGGGAGGTCCTGACCAGGATGCCTTCCTCCGCCAGCCGCCGGACCATCTCATAATTTGAGAAGCTGTCTTTTCTGACGTAGATCTCCCCTGTGAGAAGGACCTTCGTCGTTTCCCGGATGGTCCCCGACCGTTCCAGGCCGGCAAGCCGGGCCATCCCGTCCTGGAGGGTTTTTTCCAGCTTTTTTTCGGGATCCGAGGCGATGCTCCGGCAAATTGAATCCACCACCTCCTCAAAGGTTTGCAGCGCCAGGGTATGATCCCGGGCGAGTGTCAGGATGGCCGCCCTGATGTCAACCAGCCCGTCGGCGATGGCGATTGCCAGAAAACCTCTGCGGAGGAGGGAGTCCGGGAACCCCTGGTACCCGTTGGACGACGAAGGGGAAAATATGGCGATGTCTTCGATCCCTTCCCTGTTGATCAAAGCCCTTATGGCCTCTCCGTAAAGCCCGAAACGGCAGGGGCCGTTGGCCTCCGGCACCATGTACAGGAGGGTTTCGCCGTTGTCGGCCCGGTCTCTGAGATATCGTCTCAGGGATCCGGAGGTGAGGAGGTACGGGAGGCACTCCTTGCATGACGCGCATTCGGAGCCGAGGATGAGTTCATCCCGGCCCGGGCGGGGGACGGCGGAGGCCCGGACTCCGGCGAACCGGAGGGCGGCGGCAAAATACCTGGAGGAAACATCCCCCATGGAGGGGACCAGAAAGTGGATTTCAGGGCTGGTTATGGGGATCTTCCGGCCGTCCTTTTTCCGGACCAGGGCGGTTCCTTTTTCCATAACGATGCGGCAGGATTCCCGGGCCTTGCTTTTCGAGGGGGCCGATCCAGCCCTCCTGTAGCTCCGGGCCACATCCAGGAACGCCTCGATCCTGGTGTCCACCCCCGCGTCCGCCGTGTGGGCGTCCAGTTCCAGGATAAGAAAGGGTTTGTCCCCCATAACGGTCCGGAACCGCTCCAGCAGGAAGGAGTCGGGGCCGCAGCTGAAACTGGTGATGAAGACGCCGAAGAGCTTCGGGTTGTCGCGGACGAACTCGGCAGCAGCCAGGATGCCCCGGCCCGTCGCGTAATACATCCTCTGCTGTTCCCGGCACCTGTTGCCCGCAGCGGGAAGGATGTCGTGGGGGACAACGGGATATCCCCTGCTCGCGAATTTGGCCGGAATCCCCATGTTGGCGAGGCTGGCAAAGGCGTTGTAAGGCCGTCCGAAAAGGACGATGGCCGTTTCCTCCGGCCCCAGGTCCGCCAGGAGTTTCGAGGCGCGCCCCGCAAGCTCTTCTTGCCCCTGCCGCCAGGCTTCCAGGGCCTTGTTATAGGACCGGGATGCCTGGCCGACCGGAAAGCCGAGATCCTTCCCGATCTGGATGAACGCCTCCCGGGCCTGGGCCGGCCGGGAAAAATCCAGGACCACGGTCAGGAGCTTGTCTGAAAGGGCTTCATTGAATGCCGCGCGGAGGATATAGGGCTCCCCCTGGACCAGGGGGCAGGTGCAGTTTCCCGCGTCCTTGTCTCCTGATGGGAACCCTTTTACGTGGGGGATGAAGATCCGGTCGACGCCCCTTTCCAGCAGATCGCACAGGTGCCCGTGAGAGTGGAACAGGGGAAGACAGAAAGCCGCCCCCGCTCTCTGGAGTCCCTCCTGCCGGATGGTTTTGCTCCGGACAACTTTCAGGCCGAGGTCCGAAAAAAACTCCTGGTAAAGGGGGAAGAAGGTGTTGGAAAAAAGGGAAGACGAGATGCCTATGATCTGCGGTTTGCCCTCGCGGTTCACCCTGGATGGTTCCCGACTCCGGAATACCGTCTCCTCCCTGTCCCGCACCAGGTCGGCAGACGGAGCATTGTCGCCCGAAGGCTTCAGGTTGTAATAGCGATCGCAGGCGCCCCCGAAGGGAAAGATTTTCCCGTCGATGCGGTAGCGGGCGATGAGGCACTTGCGGTCGCATTTCTCCTTTCCTCCGCCGCAGACGAACGGACTGCCAGATTCGATTTCCCTTGCGGCCAGATCCTCGAGGGAGAAGCGGCTTTTCGCGGCCGCGCCCTCGTCGATCCTGCGCAGGGCCTC
>JAFGWO010000282.1 GCA_016937135.1 Pseudomonadota bacterium | reverse complement strand
GTCACGCGGCCCTCAGGAAACGGGATCCCAGGGCCGCGGCGATGTGGATGGCCATCAGCATCTTCATCCCCTTTGCGGGAGCCCTCTCCTACTGGGTTTTCGGGATCAACCGCCTCAAGCGTCCCACTGCGTTTCCAGCGAGGAAGCGCTCCCGCAGGAGGGGGTTGAAACACCGGACGCCCCACCCGGCCATTCTCCCCCCGGGGACGCCTCCCGGGGTCTCGGCGATGGAGGGGATCTCCCGGCGCGTTACCGGCCGCCCCCTCGTTCCGGCCAACCGGATCGTCCCCCTTTACGAGGGGAATGAGGCCTTCCCTGCCATGCTCACGGCCATAGGAGCCGCCAGAAAATCCATCAACATGAGCACCTATATCCTCGATAAGGACGCGGTGGGACAAAGGACTATTGCGGCCCTTTGCGCGGCGGCCCGGGAGGGGGTCCAGGTCCGGGTCCTTATAGACGGTGTCGGCACGGACCGCTCCGCCATTGCGATGGCCCGGAAATTGAGGGAGGCCGGGGCGAAACTGGCCGTGTTCCACCCCCTTTTCGGTCTTCCTTTTCGAAAACCAAGCATCAACCTGCGGAACCATCGGAAACTTCTGGTTGTTGATGGAAAAGTGGGATTTACGGGGGGGCTGAACATCACAAGCCGCCATTTTTTCACCCGGTTAAAAAAGAAGCCTCCCGTGAGGGATATCCACTTCCGGGTAGAGGGCCCCATCCTTCTCCAGATGCAGGAGATATTCGCCATGGACTGGCAGGCTTCCCGGGGGGAGGTCCTGGAGGGGGAGGATTTCTTCCCCCAACCGGATCATCCCGGGGTTGACCTTATCCGGGCCGTCCCCAGCGGTCCCGACGAAGACCTCGAACATATCTACGAGATCGTCCTCGGGGCCCTCAGGTCCGCCAGAAACCATGTTCTGATCATGACCCCTTATTTCATTCCGGACAGGGTGATCATGCAGACCATGAAAAGCGCCGTCCTCGCGGGTATCTCCGTCAGCCTTTTCCTGCCGAAAAAAGGCGACCACCCCATAGTCCAGTGGGCCTCCAACACCTACCTGCCCGAACTGTTAAAATCGGGGGTGCGGATCGTCCTGATCCCGCCTCCTTTCGTGCACAGCAAACTCATGCTCATGGATGACGCGTGGTCTCTCATCGGTTCGGCCAACCTCGATCCACGCAGTTTCAGGCTGAATTTTGAGTTCGATCTGGAGGTTTTTTCCCCCGATCTGACCATTGAGCTGAGAAACTATGCCGAAAGGCTGGCCGCCGCGGGGACCCTGCTTAAACCCGGCATGCTCGAGGGCCGCCCCCTGGGGGTGCGCCTTCTCGAGGGCGTGGTCAGGATCTTCTCGCCTTTCCTGTGATTAGACCCCGGGATAATGCCCCCCGGCTGAAAAAGAGGCATTCGATCCGGCACCCCCAACGGTTGCCCGGATGGCATTTCAGAGCTAGAATTTTGATGAAGAAGAGGAAATTTCAGCTTTCGCAAGGAGGTCTCGCCCATGCCAACCTACGAATTCCGTTGCAGCGCCTGCAGGAAAACTTTTGCCGTAACGATGAAGGTCGCGGATTTCGACAGAGCGAAAATCAAATGTCCCCGCTGCGGCAAAAAGGATATCAACCAGGTTTTTTCGAATTTCTCCGTCAAAACGAGCCGCAAGAGCTGACAAAAACACTGAAGGGGTCCTCTTTTATCCCTCTTTCCACTCCCAGCGGCAGACCCTGCATCGCCATGCCCTGGAAAAAAGCGCCGAAAATCCACCCTTCCGTACGACGTTCTCCGACCCGCACCGGGGGCACCGGACTACCGGATGCCCCCTGGAAGGCCTTTCTCCGACATGGCCCTGGGTCTTCTCCGGGAGGGCTCTTTTATTCCCCCTTTCCCCTTTTTTCGATCCCTCTCCGTATCCCGGAGGCTCCTCCGCGAGGGACAACTCTCCCCTTTCGGCCATCCGTAGGATTTCCAGAGCGCGCGGCGCTTCCGTTTCCGGAACCACCACCGCCGTCCCCACACCGCTGAAAAACAGGGCTTTCCGGACTATCCAGTCGTCCGCGGGATGCGCCTGAATCCCTTCGGAGGCAAGGAGAGACACCGCGATATCCGCCTGCCAGGGCTCCGGAAAAAGGGCGACCAAAGCGAAGCGAAGGTCCGCCCCGGAAACTTTCTTACCAATGGTTTCGCCAGCCATGTCAGATCCCCGTCCCAAAAAAACGTGCTCCTGTGTCAATAAATGGTATACTTTTTCCGTAAATCCGAAGTAGGGGAGGTCTCAGGCCTTGGAATGGAAAAAAACCTACCGAAGAAAAACCGCGTTCCTTACCCCGGGATGGTGGCTGATGCATCTGGCCGGCATTTCCCTCGTCTACCTGATGGGCCATCTCCTCTGGAAGTGACTTTTCAGGAAAGGAGTTCGGTGTGCTCAAATACATAATGAGGTATAAGCCGGGGTGGTGGATCCTCCATATCCTGGCCATTTCCGCAACCTTTTACCTGGGCCACCATCTCCGCTTCTAGGTGCCGCCGTGGCCGATGTCGCGAAAATCCGCCGCAACCTGCTTCTTGGAATGTTTTTTCTGGCGTCCGCCTCCCTGATTACCCACTTTTCCTGGCATCCCCCTTTCAGGGCCCCTGAGGGCCGGGCCCTTGCCAACGCTATGGCCTCAGCTCTGACCCTTCTGGACGCGGTATGGGTGACCTGGCTTTTCTCGAGGAAAAAGACTGCCGCCTGGGGCTATCTCATCAACGGTCTCCTGGT
>JAFGWO010000281.1 GCA_016937135.1 Pseudomonadota bacterium | reverse complement strand
CCCTGGAGTTCGGGTTCGAGTTCGCCCCCGGGGCGGCTCTGAACTTCGGCATCGGCTCCAGTGCCCACACCGAGGACGGACCCGACCTGACATATTCCCGCCTGTGGTTCGGCCCGCGGATGACCTTCCAGGCCGGGCTTGTAAAGCCCTATATCGAGGGCGGCATCATGACTCATCTCATTGAATACGATTATTACATTTACGATCCCTACTACTACTACGATTACGAGATCGACGGCACCGGCCTGTACCTCGGCGGAGGGCTCCTCTTCCCCTTCCCCATGGGAGGGGCCGCTGGCATGTACGTCAACTTCGCCGACTGGGAGGGGGAGGGGAATTCGGGATATGTCGAGGATGAGGGGGATGTCAGCACGACCATCGTCGGCGTTAATTTCATCTGGGGGTTTTAATAAATTCCGAATAGGGAAAAAGGGAATTGGGAAGAGGGAAGAGGGAACAGCGAAGAAATCCACCGCAAGGTGTTTTTTTCTTCCCACCCTCCAACTGGACTCCGCTCGACCATGCTCCCTTCGACCGGGTTCAGGGCAGGCGGGGCAGGCAGGGCCTTCGGCTTCCCTATTCTCTCTTCTCACTCCGTCTTTCTTTAAACGCTTGAACTCCAGGGGCCGTCAAGGGTGCCCGCTCGGGCTCTCCTGCCAAGGGCCGCGAAAAAAAACAGGAAACCCGAATAGCGGTTGAATTTGGGGAGGAATCCCCGGCTCTCCCCATTCCCTTTATCCCCTTCATCCCTGTGAGTTCGGCTTTAAAAACTCCTTCCTTGCGGTCCCTTGCGATACGAGCGGCTTCCCGGAGAGCCGCCATCGGCCAGCCCTGAGCTTGGTCGAAGGGTGTCCATTGTGTTAAATATTTTCGGATCTCGGATCCAGGTGATTTTAAGTGTCACAGACAAAAGGAAATGAATTGGCAGACGGACTTAAGGAAGAGGTCAATTTTATAGAAACTCTGGTGAATTTGGAGTATTTAAGGTATCATTCCGAAAGAAATTTAGAAAGACAGGAGCTTAGCGGAAGGTTTCCGGTTTCCGGGAAGCCGGGCCGATCCTTTGGGGACATTTGTTAAAGGAGGGTGATATGAAGAAGTATGGGGTAAGTTTGCTGGTGGTTTTTATGGCGCTGGGGCTGGTGGTGATGTTCTCCGGCTGCGGGGATGATGGCGACGATGGGCTTCCGAAGTCCGACGCGGCCTATGCCGGGTCCAACGAGCCGGCATACATTGGCACAGAAAATGGCGCCAGTTACGATTTTGATCTTGAGATGATTAGCGCACTCCTCGGATTAAGTGAACATGAGCCTCCATTCGGACCATGGGACGTATGGGACGTATTTCCTGACGCTGCCGAAGGTTCTGAATCAGAGGATTATTCCTATTCCAACCAGGGGTCCGGAGGAGGCCTTTTCGAGGCGGCCTATACCTGGGATGCCAAAGGGGATGAATCCGAATATTCCGAAAATGAAATTTTCAAAGCAACCTTTTCCGATTACGCTGATTCAGGCGATGTCCCGCCTTATGTTATGGAGGGCGACGGGGCCCTGTACTGGAAGAATGAAGAATCCGGGATTTTCACTGAATACGGACCGCGTGAAGTGGGATCCCTTGCTGATGGGTTTGGATATCCACTTCCGGAAGTTCTTAGTGGTTATGTGAACTATGCCGATCTGTCATTTATTGGGGCGTGGGATCCCGATTATACTGATTCCTACGCTGGCTGGTTGTCCGGGACCCACACCAGGGACTGGGAAACGGGGCTTTGCGACTCTGTCATGAAGGGGGATTTTTCCTACTCCTGGGCCACCTCGACCTATCAGTATTACAGGGGTCTTCTCGATTCGGAAATGAACATGGCCTTTGACGGGACCGATACGAAAATTATGGGTTCGGGAAGATACTGTAATGAGGGAAATGTGCAGCTAATCAGCCCAATCGGCTGTGTGAATTTCGATATCGATGTGGTGTTTGAGGATGACCAGATCTGTTTCATCCAGGAATACTTGAATGGAGTCAAACAGGTTTCTCTGCCGTTTTATTTTGGTTATCCTGACAGCGGGACGGTCAAGGTTGATAACCGGGAATCCGAAGCCGACACGCAGTATTCGACTGCCATGTATGACTATGGGGACACGGATGGTCCCGACACCTTTAAGTATCTTCTTGATGCGGAAAGCGACGGTTCCTACGAGTACTCGACTTATCTCGAAAAAGATGTTTTTTGATAGAGTGCTCCGGGTGGTTTAAGACCGTATTTTTCTGATGTCTCTTTTTAAAAGGGGGCGGGAAATTCCGCCCCCTTTTTTTACATCTTTTGGATGACCGGCTGTTGATGCCGGGTGGATGGCCGGGTGGCCGGGTGTCAGAGACCGAGGGATCTCAAAAAAAAATCGGGAATAGGGAAGAGGGGAGAGGGAACAGGGAAGAAAGCCACCGCAATGTGCTTTTTTCTTCCCATCCTTCGACCAGGTTTTTCCTCGACCATGTTCGGGGCAGGCAGGGCCTTCGGCTTCCCTATTCTCTGTTCTCTATTCCCTCTTTGCCTCTGTTTTATAGCCTGAACGCAAAGGAACGCGGAGGGTGCCTGCTCGGGCTCTATCGCAATGGGCCGCGAAGGGAACCCTGGTCAAGATCAGAGTTTGTGTGTTTGTTTTTCCTTGCGTTCCCTTGCGGGATGGGCGGCTCTTCAGAGAGCCGCATTGGCGAAACTTTGCGTTGACTGCTTTGGCTTAAAAGTCTTCAGGCAGAGTGCCGCCAAAACCATGTCCCTTCGTTCGACGTTCGACCCGCCTTCGCAAAATATTGCGGCGTGGAAAGGGTTCGACGAGGGACGTTTGATTTCTTTCCCTTGCCCTCTCTGAATCCTGAACCCTGAACTCTGGACTCCGGGTTCCGGACTGATTGATTGACTTCCCCCCGCCTTTCCTGCTAGCAAGTGTGTCATGGAAAAGGCGCCCGGCGCGGCGGCAGACATCTCCATCGTGGTCCCGGTTTTCAACGAGGCCGAAAATATCCCCGAGCTGGTGGAGAGGACCTTTGCGGCCATGGAAGCTCTGGGCCGCCCTTTCGAAATGATCCTCGTGGATGACGGGAGCACCGACGAGAGCCAGGAGGTTTTCGCCCGCCTGACCCGGGAGCGTCCGGGCCTCAAGGTCATCAGGTTTTCGCGGAATTACGGGCAGACGGCGGCCTTTGCGGCCGGTTTTGACATTGCCTCCGGCGGGATCATCGTGACTATGGACGGGGACCTTCAGAACCCCCCCGAGGAGATCGGGCGCCTCGTTGAAGAGCTCGAAAGAAGGGATCTTGACCTTGTAAGCGGGTGGCGCAAGGACCGCAAGGACCGTGCCCTCTCGAGGAAGCTCCCCTCCTTTTTCGCCAACAGGATCATCAGCAAAATCACCGGCGTAAAACTCCACGATTACGGCTGTTCCCTGAAGGCCTACCGGTCGGATGTCCTTAAAGGGGTTCAGCTCTACGGCGAGCTTCACCGCTTCATCCCCGTCCTGGTGAGCATGGAAGGGGGGCGGATCGGGGAGCTTCCGGTAAGCCACGCGGCAAGGGAAAAGGGGAAGAGCAAATACGGCATCCTCCGGACCTACAAGGTCATCGTGGACCTGATGACCGTGACCTTCCTGAAGCAGTACGGCGACCGCCCCCAGCACGCTTTCGGGATCTTCGGGCTGTTTCTCCTTGGGGCTGGCATCGCCATCGACGCCTACCTGGCCGGTCTGAAGATCCTTACGGGGGTGGACATCGGCGGCAGGCCCCTCCTTCTCCTGGGCACCCTCATGATCATCGCGGGGATCCAGCTCCTTTCCATCGGTCTTCTCTCGGAGGTTATGGCGCGGACCTATTATGAATCCCAGGGAAAACCCCGATACAGGATCCGGGAGATCCTCGGGAAATAAACGCGAAGGCCGGCGGATCCTGTTCTGGGCCAAAGTCGCGGTCAGCATCCTTGCTCTATTCCTGATTTTCAGGGGCGCCGACCTCGGATCCGTTTCAGGCCTTCTTGCCCGGAGCCGGAAGCTGCCATGGCTTGCCGCTTTCGGATTCATGATCCTTTCCCAGGCCGTTTCCACCCGCCGCTGGCAAATCCTTCTTAAGGTCCTGGATTTCGAACTGCCCTGGTCCAGGGTCTTCAGGATCTACTTCACGGGGATGTTCTTCAGCCTTTTCCTTCCGACCGTGGTGGGGGGCGACGGGGTCAAGGCCTTTCTGGTGTCCAGGGATTGGAAGAAAGTCCCTCTGGCCATTTATACCCTCCTCGCCGACAGGACCATAGGCCTGATGGCCCTGGGTCTTTTCGCCCTTGCCGGCCTCCCTGTGGTGTGGGGCAGTTGGCCCGGCTTCCTGGCCAAGGGGGTGGCCCTTTCAGTTATTTGCCTTTATCTTGTCGTTGTGACGCTGCCGTATTTTTCAGCCCCCGTGCTGAAACTGAGCCGGAAGCTCCGGGAGGTTCCCCCCGGGCGTCTGTTCGCCTGGTGGGAAAAAAAAGGGGAAACGGGAAAGGCCTGGCTGCTCTCCGTCCTGGTGCACCTTTGCCTCGTGGTTTCCCACGTTTGCCTGGCGCGTTCCCTGGGCCTT
>JAFGWO010000280.1 GCA_016937135.1 Pseudomonadota bacterium | reverse complement strand
CCTCCGGGCCCATACCGAGGGGGCCGCCTCCGTGGTCGTGGGCCGGCGTAAACCAGCAGTGCCATTTGATGCCTCTATAGGGTTCCAACGCCTCGGGTTCCGGGAGGCGGGGAAAGGGCCTTCGGGTGCTGTAGGCATTCCCCCCGATGTAGAAGAAGGGGATATGGGCTGTCCTCTTAGCCACCTCGAGGACATAGGCGTTGTCATCAGGGATATGGGGGCTTTCGGGGTCCGCAAAAATGACCGCCTGGCTGATGCCTGCCTCCGCCAGAATTTTCTCGACATCCTCGATGGGAAGATGTCGTCGTCCTATATGGACATGGGCGTCGATGATCCGCATATCGGGCTCCCCGTTTCTTCCAGGACTGACCGTTTACCCTATTTCCCCGGGGAAATAGGTGGCCCAGGCCGTATCCGACTCCGCCACGGTAACCGAGTGGATGGCGACCCCCGGGACCTGGAATTTTTTCCTGACCTGCCTGAATATATATCGGGCGATGGTTTCCGACGAGGGGCTTTCTCCCCGCAGGCCCCCGATCTCATTAAGGTCGCGGTGGTCAAGTTCCTCCAGAACCTCCCGAAGCACCCCCTTCAGCTTCCCAAAATCCACAACCATCCCGGCATCGCCAAGCTCTTCGCCCTCCACCTCGAGGTCCACCCGGAAATTGTGGCCGTGAAGGGACTCGCATTTGCCGCCGCTGCCTACAAGCCGGTGAGCAGCCGAGAAACCGGATCTGACCTTAAGGCGCCATGTCATAAATTTGCATCCCCTTCCAGAGGGAAAATTTCCAGCTGGTACCGATCCCTCAGGGATTTCAACCAGCGCTCCTTTTCCTGGGCGAAGGACTCCTGAACCAGTTCATCCCTGATTTCTTCCCAGACTTCGATTACGGTCCTTCCTCCCCACTTTTCGGGATCTTCCCCGTATGCCTTTTCGATATCACCGGGAAGGACTTTCACAAGGAACCGGATCCGGCTTTCGGCATAAAGGGAAGCCAGAAGGGCGCGCCGGAAGCGGCCGGCGATTTCTTCCCCGGAAACACCCCATTTCTCCCGTTTTTCGGCAAACACATCCTCCCCTCCAAGGTTTCGGAGATAATCCCCGAAGGCCTCTTCCTCCTGCCCCTGATCCAGACGAAAACCTCCCACATCCTCGAGTTCCTTCAAAATGAGGAGACGGTTGATATAAGGATCCAGGAGTCCCGGCAGTCCCCCGTTCTGACCGGCTTCTTTCAGAAGCCCGAAATCCTTTTCCATCATGACCTCCGAAAGGAAAACGGGGTCTCCATCGACTGTGGCCGCGATTCCATCCACCAGGGCCCATTCCGTTTCAGCAGCCCCTGACTGTGCCAGGGCCGATGGAGCCGCAACTGTCAGGACAGCTAAAGCCAGAAGGATAAAAAACCATCTTTTCAAAACATACACCATCCCCGTTCCGGGACCCTGGAAAAGTGTTCCTGGGACCCTCTGCCGGTCCGTAAAATACTAAACAGCCCGCCGCCGCCTGTCAATGAAACGCCCTAGAAAGCGTGGCCGATGGAAAGATGCCACCGGTACCTGTCATCGGTATCCTCCGGATCCGGATTGATCTGGTAGCCGTAATCAAGGCTCAAAGGACCAATGGGAGAGGACCATCTGAGCCCCGCGCCCATCGAGGAACGCAGGTGGAAGCCTTCCCCGCCCCGCCTGAACCACACGCTACCCGAATCCAGAAAACAGACCCCGCGGAAAGTCCGAACGAGGGGAAAACGGATCTCAACGTTCGCGTTGACCATGAGATCCCCTCCGATGGGATCCCCTTCGGCATCCTTTGGCCCCAGACCGTCCAGGGCGAAACCCCGGACCGAATTCTGCCCGCCGAGGAAGAACCGTTTGCTGATGATGACTTCCTCACTTTGGCCGTAGGGGGCCGCGTATCCGAGCCTCAGAAGCCCCGCCAGGACAGTCTCTTTGCCCAAAGAAATATAATGGTGAGAGGCGAGTTCGTATTTCAGGTATTCGGCTGCAGACCCCAGTCCCCGGGACGCGGCCTCCAGCCGGAAATCGGCCAGCAGGCCCGACCATGGATCCAGGATGTCGTCCCTGCTGTCATAGATGATCTCCCAGATCATGGCCGCCACGTCCGTTTTTCCCTCGTCATCCGGGGAAAGCTGGGCGCCGGGGGACACATCGAAAAGGCGCAGCCCCTCGAAAACATAACCCAGTCCCACCTCGGTCCTTCGCGACATCTTGCGGGTGAAGTCGAGAGAGGCGGAGTACGCATCCCGCGAGTAGGTATCCCTCTCCTCCACGACATCCGAAAGGGAAGCGGAAAAATCGATGGGGCGGGAACTGAACCAGGGATGCCGGTAGAGCAGGGAAGTCCGGCTCTCAATGGCGCTCTTCCTGGCCTTGAGGGTGAGGGAGCGGGCCATTCCTCCGACGTTTCTGTGTGTGACCGCTGCCTCCCCCCTGGCCTTGTCCTCGCTCCCGTATCCCACCTTGAAGCCAACGACGTATCTGAAACGTTCAGACACGGTCACGATCAGGTCCTTGCGCTGGGCAGGGTTCCCGGGGTCCACCAGCTCGGCTTCAACGGAATTCATTACGCCGAGATCGTAGACCCTTTCCTGGGCATTGAGGATCTTTTCCAGGGTAAGGATCTCACCCTCGTCAAGATCAAGGGCCAGCCGGATGATCTCCGATTTCACATTTTCATTGCCGGTGACGATGATCCTTCCGAGCTTTACCTGGGGACCTTCCTCCACGGAGAAAACCAGGTCCACGATGTCTTCCCCCCTGCGCTCCTGTTCTGAAAGGGCGACCTCGGCGTAAAGATACCCTGTCGAGGAAAGCCAGGTCAGAATATCTTCCCGGGCCTTCTGGACGGCCTCCGGGACATAGGGATCCCCTTCCCTTAGTCCCGTGATCTCCAGAAATTTCGAGGAATCCTGAAGATCGCTCCGGATCTCCAGATCCCCGATGAGAGACTGCCCGCCCTCGCGGACAGTTACGACCACATCGACCACCTGGCGTCCATCCCCGTAGGGTTGAAACTCAAGAGGTTCCACGGAAATCCCGGCGGTCAGAAAACCTT
>JAFGWO010000279.1 GCA_016937135.1 Pseudomonadota bacterium | reverse complement strand
GTAAAGCCCGCGGTGATGACGACCACCGGAAGAGAGCGTACCCCGACTTCTTCCATCTGCTGGATAGTCAATTTCAGTGGGAAGGGACGCCGCAGCAGCCCGCGGAGGACCTGCCAAAGGAGAGTGCCCCCCCGGCCGATCTCTTCCAGAAAGGCCAGGACCCGGGATCCGATCCAGTCGAGGGTGTCGATAATATTCATGGACTACGTTGTACTACGGCACGGGGGCCGGGTAAAGAGGGAGGAGGGAGGAGGAAAGAAGGAGGAAGGAGGAAGGGGGAAGGGGGAAGGAAATACGAGCCCCACGTCCCACGTCCAACGTCCAACGAGAGAACAGTTAACTTGTTCCCTGTTTCTTGTGATTTCCTTCGGAGCCCTTTGCGTTCGGGGTATTGAAGGGAGCGGAAAAGGGAATAAAAACAGGGAACAGGGAAGGGAAGAGCCCGCTGAAAGGCCTGTAGCGGTTTTTTCGATAAACGATAAACGATGAACGATAACCAATGAACAATGAACAATGGACAATATGCCACGGCTCTACTGATTTTCTCTGAACCCTGAACTCTCAACTCTGGCCCTCGGACTCTGGACTCTTGTCTCCTGACTGTGCAGATACAGGCGCTTCACCCGGTGGGAGATCCCGCAGAAGATCTCGTAGCTGATTGTCCCCGCCCAGGAGGCCAGTTCGCTGGCGGAAATGGTTTCCTCCCCCTGCCGGCCGATGAGGATCACCTCATCCCCGGGCCCCGCTTCCGGTATATCGGTGACGTCCACCATGGTCATGTCCATCGTGATCCTTCCCCGGACCGGGGCCCTGCGCCCGTGGAGGAGGACCTGTCCCTTGTTGGCAAGGGAACGGGGATAGCCATCCGCGTATCCCGCCGAGATGGTGGCGATCCGGCTCGGCCTTTTGGTGATGTAATCATGGCCGTAGCTGATTCCGGTCCCGGCCGGGACCTCATGGACCTGCAAAACGCGGCATTTCCAGGAGAGGACCGGAGAGAGCCCCCGGGAACTCACAATATGGGAAGGGGGCGAGCCGTAAAGCATGATCCCCGGGCGTGCGCCGGTTCCTTCAGCGCCCTGAGCCGTCAGAATCCCGGCGGAGTTGGCCATGTGGAAAAGGGCCGTTACGTTCGATTCCCCGAGTTCGGCCCGGATTGTCTGGAATCGTTCCCTCTGGATCCGGGTAAACTCCCTGTCGCCCAGATCCGCGTTGGCAAAATGGGTGAAGACCCCCAGGATTTTCAGTCCGGGGAGACGGGCGATCCGGGCGATTTCTTTCGAGGCTGTTTCCCATGGGATCCCCAGGCGGGTCATCCCGGTGTCGACCTTGATGTGGACGGGGGCGGTGATGCCCTTCCGCACGGCGGCCTTCGATACGCCCTGTGCCATTTCCGGACAGGGGATGGAGATCTCACATCGCCACCTCAGGGCCGCGTCGATCTCGGACCTGGTCATGCGGCCCAGGATCAGAATGGAAGACTCGATCCCGCCTTTCCTCAGTTCGGCCCCCTCGTCCACCGTAGCCACCAATAAGGCGCCGGCCCCTTCTTCTTCAAGGACGCGGCTGACGGGAACGGCCCCGTGCCCGTAGGCGTCGGCCTTGACCACGGGGAGCATCGGGGTTCCCGGCGGGAGGAGGCTTCTGGCGAAGCGGAAGTTGGATCTGACCGCTTCCAGATCCACCTCCGCCCAGCAGGTCCCTCTGTCCGGACTGATCGCCATCGAGGTGGGTTTTCCTTTAATCGAATTCCCGGTCGGTCAGATCCTCAAACCGGGTATATTTGTCGAGCCAGGCCAGCTTCCGGATCCCCACGGGGCCGTTCCTCTGTTTGCCGATGATGATCTCCGCAACGCCCTTTTCGAGGGTGTCCTTGTTGTAGACCTCGTCGCGATAGATGAAGACGATCACGTCGGCGTCCTGCTCGATGGCGCCGGATTCGCGGAGATCGGCCAGGATGGGCCGTTTGTCATGGCGGTTTTCCACACCCCGGTTGAGCTGGGAAAGGGCCACCACGGGGACGGAGAGCTCTTTGGCAAGGGCTTTTAAGGACCGGCTGATCTCCGAGATCTCCTGCTCCCGGCTGTCGCTCCTGGACCGGCTGGACATGAGCTGAAGGTAGTCCACGATGACGAGGTCAAGACCCTGGTCGGCCTTCATGCGGCGGGTCTTGGCCCGCATCTCCATGGCGCTCAGGGCCGGCGTGTCGTCGATGAAGATGGTCGCATCCGCAAGCCTTCCCGCGGCCGTGGTCAGTTTCGGCCAGTCCGTCTGGCTCAGAAAACCGCTCCGGAGGCTGTGTGCGTTGACCCTGGCCTCGGAGCACAACATCCTCATGACCAGTTGTTCCTTGGCCATCTCAAGGCTGAAAACGGCGACTTTTTTCTGGTGGGCGAGGGCGGCGTTCTGGGCCATGTTCAATGCGAAGGCCGTTTTTCCCATGGAGGGACGTCCGGCGATGATGATCAGGTCGGAGCTCTGGAGACCGGAGGTGATCTCGTCGATATCCTTAAAGCCGGTGGCTACCCCGGTGATCGACTCTTTCTTTTCGTAGAGGGCCTCGATGGTTTTAAAGCTGCTTTTGACGATGTCCCGCATGGAAAAGAACCCCGAGCGGACGCGCTGCTGGGAAACCGCGAACATCTTCCGCTCGGCATCGTCGAGGAGCTGGTCCACATCCCCGGCCGCGTCAAAGCAGTCCTGGACGATCCCTGTGGCCGTTTCAATGAGGCGCCTGAGGACCGCTTTTTCCCGGACAATCCTGGCGTAGTGGTTCACACCCGCCGATGTGGGCACCTCATCAGCCAGGGAGGCGATGTAATCGGGCCCCCCCGCCTTGTCAAAATTCCCCGAAGACCGCAGCCGGTCGCTCAGGGTCACGATGTCGATAGGCTGGCCCCGCTCGGACAGTTCCAGCATGTTGGAAAAGATGAGTTGGTGCGAGGGCTGATAGAAAAGGGAGGGCTCAAGGAGCTCCATGACCCCGTAGATGACCTCGTTGTCCACGAGGACGGCCCCCAGGATCGCGCGCTCCGCTTCCAGGTTCTGGGGGGGGACTTTACGGATGTCGTTGGTTTTATCTGCCATAAGGACCGGTAGTGGAACCAGCGGCAGTGAAAACACCTCCTGCCGCCGTCGCTGTGAAGGTTTCTGGTAACATAACCCCAACTGCCCCCGCAACTTCAACCGGGGGGGTCAATTCCGCCGTAAATTTATCTCACCTGTGATTTTTACGGCGGCTCCGAGGTGTTTTCCCTGACCTTTGCTGTTATTTTTCAGTGGTCTCTTCTTCCACGGGGGCCGCTTCCTCCTTGACCTCTTCCATGGCGCTTTCCGGGATGGAGCCTTCCTCGGGCAGGACGGTTATCCGGATGACGGGGGCGACATCCCTGTGAAGCTTGATGGTGACATCAAATTCGCCAAGGTTCTTGATAGGCTCTGGCAGGGAAATATCCTTGCGATCGATGTCGAGTCCCTTTTCCAGGATAGCATCCGCGATGTCCATATTGGTCACCGACCCGAAGAGTCTGCCTGACTCCCCCGCTTTCCGGGTGAAAAGGAGACTCAGGCTGGAGAGCTTCTCGGCAAGGCCGCGGGCCTTTTCGGTCTCGACAGCCCTTTTCTTTTCGATCTCCCGAAGATTATGCTGCTGGGCCTTGAGGTTCCGGGCGGTCGCG
>JAFGWO010000278.1 GCA_016937135.1 Pseudomonadota bacterium | reverse complement strand
TGCGAAGGGGAAAAAAGAAGCAGGATCTAGAACCGGGAAGGGTCCCCAGGGAAATGAGGAAACGCGCGCCCCAGTAAAGGCCGAGGATCATCAGCAGGGGGAAGACCACGATGTTAAAGAGGTAGGCGGCTGTCTGGCGGATGACAGCGGATGCCAGTGCGCGGGAGCGGGATTCGAGGAAGCTGCCCAGTTTTTTCAGCCTTTCCGTGGGCACTACCCCGGCGAGGATCCGGGCGACCCCCATTTTCTCCCCTGTGTCTTCTTCCACCACCCCCAACCCCTCCCCTTCGTAGGGGACAGGGACGGTCACAGAGTAAGTCCGGATCTTCGTCGCGGTCGGGGTGTCCTCTTTATCGAGGATCTGCGGCATCTCTCTCCTGATTTCCTCCATGACGCGGTTTGCCTCCTCGATGGGTGACCCGGTGATGTGGACCGAAACCCATCCGGCCCCCACGAAGGCCAGAGGGAACGCCAGATAAAGGATAAGGGCGACGGTGAAGGAGGCGGCCGCGGTCTTCGAAAAAAGACCTCCCGCCCTGGAAGTTGAAGGCCCGGCTATCCCCGCTAAAAGCGCCAGACCCGCGCAAACGAGAAACAGCCAGAGGAACCAGATGTCCACTGTCTGCGCCAGGTCCAGAAGATACCCCGCCGCATGGAAATAGACCACCGCGGCCAGCAAAACCTTCCATCCGAAATTGACGTAATCGTAGACCGCAATGGCGAGATCCCCGATCTTCACATTGAGGATCAGGCCTATCTCGGAACTGCGGAGGATGGCTAGCCCCGCTTTCAGGGCGGACATGGCCAGAAACCCCTCCAGCGCCCGTTCCCTCTGGGTCTCCAGGTAGGCGGCGGCCTCCGTCCGGACCCACCCGCCTCCGGCATGCCCGGCCAGGACCTCGACAAGAGGCCCTCTCGATGTGGGGATGAACGAAAGGACCAGGAGGAAGAGAACGACCCCCAGGAGAAAGGGCCGGGAGCGCAGAAATTCTATAAACCTTGCCATGAGAAGTTTATTCTAGGGGTTCGGCCGGGGGTTTGCAATACTGCCGGGACCCATACTGCCCTCGTCCGAACGGCCGGTGAAACGGCAAAACCACCCAAAGGTTCAGGGTGGTTTTGCCGGTCGCGGATGGATGCCATCGACCTGCCTTGAATTTTTTTGCGGCACCCGCTTCCTGGCTTTAAATAACCCTCTTTTTATAGACCGCTTCCCTTAAAGAGCAGTCTCTGTGTCTGCATATCCCACGTCCCGTTATCGCCAAGCCCATTGTTCCTTTTAAAACCCTGGAGGGCCTTCTGTGACCCGGGACCGAACTGGCCGTCTACCGTCATATTGTAATGACCCAGATCAGCGAGTCTTTTCTGGATCGTCATGGCGTCCGATCTTGCAGATGGATTGAGAAAAACCGAACCGGAGGCTATCGGGCCCTCTTCCCCGGCAACTCCAGTGTTTTTATCTGCCGCCAGTTCGTAGGATTTCTGATTGGAAAACTGTCCTATCAGGACTTTTTTACCCTCCCCCTCGGGTGTGTAGTACGCGTTTATATCGAATGTGTAGACCCAGGAATCGGGAGAAAATTCGCCCGTCACCACCCCGATGGGCCATCCATTTTTGACAACGTATCCGGGCTCAATGTATCCCGGGTCCGCGATCCTTTTATTCCTGTTTTCCGAAACAGTGACTTCAAAACCCGCAGGATTGGAAACCCTGTCAAGGCAGAACACTAAAACAGCGAGCTTCCTTGTTTCGGTTTTGGTTGTCGTTGAAAGCTTTTTCCAAAGGGACAACTCCTTGTAGGCCTGATAGTCCTGCTTCTCCTGCCCGGTGGGCTTCATGTCCAGAGAATTTTCAAGGGCGAAAGCATACATTTCCAGGAAACCGGCATCTTTCCCGAGCCTTCCGAAGGCTTCAGCGGGAACGAAATACGCCTCCACCCTTGGAAAAACCGGACTGATAACGGCAGTAGCGGCTTTCCGGATATTTATCCCATCGGGTGTCTTGAGATATTCGGTGGCAAAATAGGAGGAGGCCCTGAGACCTGCGGAATCTTCAAAGTGGAAGACACCTTCCAGAACGCCCTGGACCTTGTTCCTGGCAATCACCTCGGCCTCGAAACCGGTAATATCAATGAGGGTGGTTTCAAAACCTTCATAGTCAAAGCTTTCTTCCCGGACCTCCCGCGCGGCTGCCGGGTCAAACCGGACGAATTTTGTTTCCCCCCGGTGTCGCATCTGGTTTAAAACCGCGGCGCACACCATTTTTATGTCGATCGGAACGGTCTTCGTCTGCGCGGCATACCTGTCCGGCAGTTTAATCTCCATGGAAGGCTGCGTGTCTTTCCTGACGACATCCTTGATGGACTGGACGCAGCTCGAAAAAAGAAAACAGCTGATGAAAACGGGGATCACATATTTGATGGCTTTTGGCATGTTTTTCCTTCCCTTTCGATTGGACGGCTCATTTGATGAAGGTTTCTTTTAATACTGGATTTCCCGCCCCATTGAATCCTTGAAAGACCCCATGGGATTATTGATATAAGTCGGCATCGGCGCCTTGTTTGGAACCTGCTTGGTGGAGCTTTCCAGCGCCGCGCCCAGGCCGATTTCCGCCCCTTTTTCACTCCCCTTTTTGGCTACGTATTTGACCCCGTTTTTAATAAATATCCTGGATCCCTCCGTCAAGGCATGCCCTGACTGGGTTCTCTGGACAATGTTCCACGCGCTTTTGGCGCTGTTAAAGGTTTTATCCGCATC
>JAFGWO010000038.1 GCA_016937135.1 Pseudomonadota bacterium | reverse complement strand
GACCCTGATACCGCGGCCCGGGTGCGGGCCGCCCGGATCCAGGATTGGTCGTTGCGTCCTGGATCCGTGAGGAAAGGGAAAACCACGCTTTTCCCTTTCCGTGGAGCGAAAAGTTCCGCATTGAACTTTTCGCGACCCTACAAAAATAGCTGGCCGGAAACGGGACGCAACCCGGAAAGGAGGGCATGGAATGGAAAAATCCGAGGTGCCGCGAAAAAGAATCCTACTCGTGGACCATGCGGAGCTGTTTTTACAGCTTCAGATTTCCTATCTTGGGACCAGAAGGTTTGACATAGATACGGCCCGATCCGGAGAGGAGGCCCTGGAAAAAACCAGGAGATGGAAACCGGACCTCATATTGCTTGACCTCTTCATGCCGGAAATAACAGGCGATGCGGTCTGCCGTATCCTTAAAAGCCATGAGGAGACGTCTTTTATCCCGATATATCTGATCAGTTCCGGACGGAACAGCGAATTCAGAAAACGGGTTGAGACTTCGGGCTGCGACGGCCTGATCTACAAACCCGTGAGAAAGGACATGCTCCTTTCCGTTGTCGAGCGGCATCTGGGAAACAACACCCGAACCTTCCCTCGCATTAAAGTCCAATTCCCGGCAAAGGTCGTCCTCGATGAAAAGGAATGGGACGCGACCATTCATTCCCTTTCCTGTCAGGGCGCCTTTATCGAACAGGATCGGGGAAAAGTCCTCGTCGGGGATCTTTTAAACGTGCGCCTTTTCCTTCCGGACGCGGAGAAGGGAATCGACGCCCCCACCACGGCCGTCGTCTGGCAGGGCACCCTTGGCTCCGATGGTCCATGGGGAACGGGGGTTCAATTCCTGGGACTTTACCCCGATGAGGCCAGGAAGATCGAAAATTATGTGACCGAACACATCATCTCCCATGGGCACGAAGGCCCCGGAATCCAGGGAGGATTGCCCGAAAGGACCGCCCCGCTGTAACAGGTGGGCGAAGAGGGAGAGGATCTCAGCCGGGCGCTGCCTGCTGAAGATTTCATTTTCCCGATGAGGATGTCAAAATAGGTCATGATGTTGGTGACATAGGCCACCGGTTCCGTGCCTCGCGCATAGCCGTATCGGGTGTTCAGGTAATATTCAGGATGGCTTAAAAGGGGCAGGGTCTCCCGAAGGGAAGACCAGGAGGTGGGGTCCTGTCCGCGGCTTCTCGCGATTTTCTGGGCATCCCTGACATGCCCGTATCCGATATTGTAGGCGGCGAGGGCAAGGTAAAGCCTCTGCCTGGGATCCTCGACCCTGGAAAAACGCTCGAGGAGAAGAGCGAGATATTTCACCCCTGCCCTGATGCTTTGCTCCGGATCCAGTCTGTTCTCAATCCCCATTTCCCGCGCGGTTTCAAGTGTAACTTGCATGAGCCCCCGGACCCCGGTATAGCTTTGGGCCTGAGACCTGAACCGGGACTCCTGATAGATCATTGCGGTTATTAGCCTCCAGTCGAAGCCGTAGCTTTGGGCCGCGGCCTTGATCTGCTCCTCATAGAGGGGAAAATCCTCCTCCATGCTCTGGTGGAATGCCTCGATGTCCAGCTGGTGCAGCCCGTTGCGGTCGTCATGGTAAAACCTCCTGATCCTGGCCAGGGTCCCGTTGCCTTTGGCCTTCTTTAGGAAAAGGTTCATGGATTCGAGAAGGTCCGAATCCCCTTTCCTGACGGCCCAGGCCAGGGGCTGCTCCTCTGAAAGGGCCATCCCCACCCTTACGTCGGGATAGTATCTTCGATTGAGGAGCGCGATATTCGAATCGGCCACAGTGGCCTCAATCTTCCCCTCGGCCACCTGCCGGATGAGCTCCTCGGTGAGAACATCGGGGGCGACGACCATTTCCAGCCCGATCCCCTCCTCTTTCAGCTCGGCCAGTCTCTCCTGATAAGTGGTCCCCGCGCTTACGTGTATGGTCAGCCCCTCCAGTTCACCCACCCGTCGAATAAAAGGGTGATTCTCATGAAGGATCAGACGCTGCCGCACGGTGTCGTAGGGAAGGGAAAATTCCGCCAAAGCCTCCCGGCCCGCATGGGCGGTGATACCGGCCGCGATGAAATCACCCTCGCCGCGGGCGAGCTTGTGAAAAATTTCGCTCCAGTCCGCCGTCACCACCCGCAGCTCGACACCTAGCTCGCGGGAAAACTCCAGTGCCAGTTCGTATTCAAATCCCATTGGCTGGTCGCGATGGATGTAATAGGTGTGGGCGCTGTTCTGGGTGATCATGACCATCACCCCCTCTTCGAGGATGCGCTTTAACGAAGAGTTGGGAGGCGGGGGACTTTTACGGCAGGATATTGAACAAAGGACAAACGTTACGAGGATGGCGAGGAGAAAAGCCCGCCCTGTCAGACCTCTTCCCATCTGCCGAATATATCACGGACAGCGCTCAAGATGCCGCCTGAAAAATCAGCCCTTTCATCTACCGCGTCCCTGAGCCTTTCGCTACCGGGAGGGACCATTTCCTGTGCATGGCCGTAATCCGGATAAGCAGGACGGTCAGAGCCGCAATGAAGGACACCGTGTTTCTTCCCAATCCCGAGCGGTCAAGAAAAACGAAAACCACCCCCCCGATGACGCAGGCGGTGGCATAGATCTCCTTCTGGAGGATAAGGGGAACCTGATTGGACAGCACATCCCGCACCAGCCCCCCTGCCGTTGCGGTCATAACTCCCATCATGACCGCCGCGAGGAAACCGGCATTAAAATCCAGAGCTTTCCCCGTCCCAATGACCAGGAAAGTCGCCAGCCCGAGGGCGTCGAAATAAAGCAGGGGCCTGTGAAGAAAATCCAGTGCCCCGTGGAAGAAAAAAACTCCCAGGGCGGCGATGATGGCTACGTAAAAATAGGTTTCGTCGTCGAAACAAAATGGCGGGATATCGCCCAGCAGGACATCCCGCAAGGTGCCTCCCCCGACCGCGGTGACAAGGCCCAGGATCACGACGCCAAGAAGGTCCATCCGCCTTTGAACCCCTGCCAGGGCTCCGGAGACGGCAAAGGAAGCTGTGCCGAAAAGGTCGAGGGCATAAAGGAAACTCATGGCTTTCCTGCCTTAAGAGGATCGCGGAAAGTCCAATGCGGGACTTTTCGCTCCACGGAAAGGGAAAAGCGTCGTTTTCCCTTTCCTCACGGATCCATGACACGCCATTCCAGTCCTGGATTCGGGCGCCCCACGCGGGGCGCGGTACATAGGGTCGCCGAAAGTCCAATTCGGGACTTTCCGCTCCACGGAAAGGGAAAAACGTCGTTTTCCCTTTCCTCACGGATCCACGATTTGGGATACTGGTCCTGGATCCGGGCGGCCCTCATCCGGGCCGCGTTGACGACTTTGACAGGGTCGCGAAAAGTTCAATGCGGAACTTTTCGCTCCACGGAAAGGGAAAAGCGGGGTTTTCCCTTTCCTCACGGATCCATGACGTGACGACCGATCATGGCTCCGGGCGGCCCATACCCGGGCCGCGGTACATAGGGTCGCCAAAAGTCCGATGCGGGAATCTTTGCTGCTCAATCCTTAAAGTCTAACGTGTTTTCCCGGATTTTGCGAAACGGATCCGGAAAAAACTTTGGAATCTGGAATCTGGGATTTGTATTTGAAAGTGTTCTTACGGTTTTCCCCAGGGCACCTCAATGCATTTTACGAACCGGCCGCCTTCCCAGCAGTAAGCCCTTCTGTGCCCACCCCGGCCATTTTCCCCCGGCATTTTCAGAAAGGTCACGGCGGGCACCCCGCCCTCCATCCCGACAAGGG
>JAFGWO010000037.1 GCA_016937135.1 Pseudomonadota bacterium | reverse complement strand
TCAGTTTCCCTGCGGGGCGACCCCTGTCGGGATCTGATAGGTTTCCGTGATGATATCCCCGCTGTTCCCCGACTCGTCCGTGCTGAAAAACTTTAGAACGGTGTACCTCTCAAGAAGGAAGGGGCCCTTGTAAACGGGAGATTTTTCAGTGGGATCGGTTCCGTCAAGGGTGTATCGGATAACAGACCCCTCCTCGCTTGCGAGGGTCACGGAAATGGGGCCCAGGAATTTGCCCCCCTTGGGCTGGGCCTCGGCGACGGGCGGGGTGCGGTCCAGGATGTATTTCGCCTGCCCCGGGACGCCCTTGTTTCCCACCTTATCGACGGCCAGCCAGGAAAGAACCGTGTTTTTTTCGATGTCAACGGGGGACTCGTAGCGGAGGGATTTTTCGTCGGGGATGCTGCCGTCGAGGGTGTAATAGACGTCCGCCGGTTCCGAGGTCTCGATCATGACCCTGATTTTTCCGGGATATTCCCCTTCGGGCGGCCTTAAAATCACTTCCGGAGGGGCCCTGTCGATAACGTATTCCCGGCTCTCGACGGTCCCAATGTTTCCCGCCAGGTCCACCGCGTAAAAGGAAAGGGTGGTGCTTTCGGAAAGGCGTAGCGGGCCCCGGTAAAGCCGGGAACCCGGCCTTGCCGCGTTGGGGCAGGGCTCGCAGAAGATTTGTCCGGGCTCGCTGGATTGCAGGATGACCGTTACGGGTCCGGAAAAGGTTCCTCCGGGAGGATCGGCGCTGACAAGGGGTGGGTCAAGGTCGATCAGGTAGTTTTCCTCACGCGGGTCCTCCCGGTTTCCCTCCCCGTCCACGGCAAAAAACCTGATGACTCCGCTGCGGACCATCTCCACGGGACCGCTGTAGACCGGGGATTTCTCCGTTGGGGGGGTGCCGTCCACGGTATAGTGGATAGTGTTTCCCTCTCCGGCGGAAAGGGAGACCTTGATGGCGTTGTTGAAAAGCCCTCCCGATGGGACGGCCAGGGTGGCCGGCTTTGTTTCATCTATCGTCATCCGATAGGTTTCCCTCCGGGTCTCTTCCCGATTTCCGGCTTCGTCCCGGGCAAAGAACCGGAGTGATGTTGTCCTGAACAAGGGTATGGGTTCCGTGTAGATAGTGGACTCTTGCGTCGGGGGTGTGCCGTCCAGGGTGAAGAAGACATGGGCATCCGGGTCCGTGATCAGCCGGACGGCTACAGGATGGGTGAAGGATCCCCCCTGCGGCGAGACGATGGTAACCGGTTTCTCCACATCCGGCACAACTTTATAGACAGCCTCCCCCGAGGGAGAACGATTTCCGAAGGAGTCCACCGCGAAGAAGCGGACCACAGCGCTGTGTCGCAGCCTCACGGGCGAGATGTAGGGTATGGGTTCTCCGGGACCGAGGGAGAAATAAACCGTCGCGTTGGATTCGGTTTTGAAGGTCAGGTCAACGGGCCGGTTGTAGTTCCCTGGCGCGGGTTGGATCGTCACCGGCGGCAAGGTCTTTTCGGGCAGGTTCAGGCGGGAGACCACTCCAGCCAGCGCGAAAATAATCCCGAGGACAAGAAAGGGTTTTCCCTTCATCAGCTCTCTTGGGCCGGGGCACCGTCAAAGAAATACCGGCCGTATTTCACAAATCCGGCGACATTGGCCATTCGTGGGTCTTCACGGGTCTGGAGAAGGGCAAGTTCACCTTTCACAAGGGGTTTGAGATATTCGTAGAGGGCTTCTCCTCCGCCTCCGGCGATGAGGATCAGGTCCAGATCCCAGTCATCGGCCCATATGCGTTCCATGTCGTTGGCCACCGCAGCCGCGAGGCGGCTGAAGACCTCGTTCTTGACGTTGCTCAAATCGTATTCCGCCCCCCGGATCTTCAGGCTCCCTTCCCTGACGGCGTCATAGAGGCGGTAGACCTCCACCGCGACCCCGCTCATCTCGGTCAGGGCCTCGGAAATGTACTGGAAGGCCTTCGCGATTCCGGTGTCGGTGGTCCTGCTCCCCCGCTCCGAATGCCGGAGCCCCCGGGAGATGATGAAATCGGTGGTTTTAAAACCGACGTCGATAACGCCGATCTTGCCCTTGGCCAGGTCGGTCCGGAGAAGGGACCCGTCCTCGCGGAAGAGAAAATCCACCAGGCTTCCATAAGGCTGGGGGATGGTCCGGACGCGTTTTATGCTCAGGAGGACTTCCTTTTCCTTGCCTTCCTCGTGAAGGACAATGGAATGGTCCCCGGTGAGGGCCTCCGCCAGATGGTTCCTGAACTGGATGAAATGCCCGACGGGAAGTCCCGTCACCACGTTTATCGGGACCCTGCTCGGGGCGATGCGGGCGATGGAGGCGAGGGCGAGGATCCTGAACTGCTGGGCGACCATCTGGCTGTGATCAAGAGTGAACTGCCGCACCCTTGATTCGGATTCCGCGAGCTCCCCTACAAAAAAGGACCGCTCATCCAGGGTGAGATGGGAGCCGGAGATCCCCTCACCGGGGAAAAAGTTTTCCTCCATGGATCGCGGCTGAGGTTCTCCTATCAGGGATTTGAAAAGGACCGAAGATTCTCCGTCCGTGGCCTTTGTGAATCCGAACCCGACATCCACTCCCACTACCACCATCTCGATTGCCCTCCTTGGATTTAAATGCCCCGGATGGTCTCCAGGGTTTCCTCGTTTATTTTGTACTGGGAAACGAATTCCCTCTCAAGTTCCTCGATCCGCATGAGATCGATTCCGCTCGAATCGATGAATTCTTTCCTCAGGCCGGAATCCCTTGCCTGGATGGCCTGGGGAAGAACAGAGCCGAAGTAGACCCTCTCTTTTTTAAGGTCCTCAAGGGTTCTTCTGAAAAAGGATTCCGGGACATCGGGCCGGACGAGACCCCGGGAAACGAGCATCTTTCGTACGTCCGCCAGAAAGGCAACTTCCTCCTCCGAACTCCTCAGGGACCTTCCGAATTTCTTTAGCCAGCGGTCCATTGCCGTCTTGATGATCGTGTATTCATGCTCCTCCCTCACGATGTTTTCGAGGGATATCATGAGGTCCTGAAGGGACCGGTCCCCGGTTCCGATGCCCAGGAGCCCTTTGTCGAGAGCCTCGACTTTCACCCGTCCATACTTCGGAAGATAGGGATTGTCCAGGACCGGGGCGAAAAAGAGCTCATGGAAAAGCCCTTCATGGATATCATCGAAAACCTTTCGGTTAGAGAGAAGGCTGCGAAGTTTATCCTGGGAAATTTTCTGTTCTTCGTGGAAAGCGATGCTGTTGACCGTGTTGTAGATGTTGTCGAACCTGTCGAAGAAGGTGATGATGTTGCCGAATTCCTCCAGGATCTCCGTATCGTTGGTCGTGCGGCTCAGATCGTCGCACGCCTTTCCGACCTCGATGAGGAGGCGGTCGAAGGCGGAATCCCGGTTTTCCAGGGCGGTGAGCTTGGATTTCAGGAGTTTTTTCAGGTCCTCTTTTTCGAGATGGATCCCTGTCTTACGGGCTTTCAGGAAAACGGTTCCAAGGATCCCCCTGACTTCCACCAGGTAGGAGGACTCGTCATCCGTCCGGATCTTTTTCCCTCCGAAAAGTTTCTCGTCCAGTGTGTCGAGAAGGTTAACGGGGATCCCTTTTCTAAGGGCGACCGTCCTGAGGCGGGAGAGGCGGGCCTTGTGCTCAAAGCGGATCTCGTCACGGGACCTTATGTCCACCAGAACGGCCCTGTATTCCTCGACCACCTGGCGGTTTTCCGGCAGGCGGTACATGACATCGATCTTCATCCTTTCCTGGGAGTAGGGATCGATGGTCAGGGAGGCGGCGAGATCGTTGATCCGGTTGTTTTCTTCATCCCCCGGAGTGAGGGATTGAGAGTAGGTCTCCTGGATCTTTCGATAGAATTCCAGGTGGGGCCGGTTGATCAGCTTCAGGAGGAAAAAAGCATTGGCTATCTGCGACCAGTGGTTTCTCATCTCCTCCACGATGAGGGAATCGTCCTCGTCGAGGTTGAGAGGGAACCTCTTGAGGGCCCGGCCAAGGACCCGGAGGATCTTCTCCTGCTGCTGGGCCAACGGTTCTTCCTCGTTGAACTGGAGAAAAAAGAAATAGTTAAAGACGGCATTGCCCCTGAGGAAGATCTGCCGGTAGTCCTCGGCCGCCCCTGTTTCAGGAGAAAAATCGATTCGGGAACCCGCCTTGTGCCTGGCCCCGAAGACAACGAGGCGATTGATGACGTCGGGTTTGGCGAGGTCCTCGATGGGCTCTTCCACCCCGAACATATAGGGGCAGAAACTCCCCCCGTTCCCGGTATGGGAGAGGGTGTCGGGGCCGAGGACCAGTTCGTTCCCGCCGAGAAAAAAGCGGTGCGTAAAGACCCCGTCCTTTTCCCTTGGCTGATGGAAATAACGGCAGTCGAGACGCTCCCCCGAGAGGGTCGCGAAGAACTCTTTGCCGTTTCCGGCCTCGCCGTGGATCCTGAGGTCCTTGATCATGAAAACACCTTTTGCGGCCTGGCACCCGGCCTGAGGGCCCAAAAAACTCCCTCCCGGCCTGGCCGCCGGATATACTTCGGGCCATGTTATCCTATTTCGCGATGGTTGTCTTGGGAGGAAAGCAGGGGAAAGGGAAAAGGATAAAAGGGAAGTGGAAAGGGAAAAAACGGGCCGTCGTCCCGCCTGTGCCTTCGGCTCGCGGCCGGTTCGTCGGCGCTAGACCGGATCCTCTTTCCTTCGCCCCACGAGAAAAGCCAGTTCGCGGATGACCTTGGCGGCCACCGCGCCCGAGGGTCCTCCGCCGCCAGGTCCCGGGCAGAATTCAACCACATCCGCCGCTATGATCTCCAGGCCTCGAAGGGAAAGGATGGCGCTTTCAAGCTCCCGGAAGGTGATCCCTCCCGGCTCCGGGGTCCCGGTCTCGGGCATAATGGAAGGGTCGAGGACATCCAGATCAACCGTCAGGTAGACCGGTTTACCCGCAAGGGTCCGGGCAAGGGCAGGGATGTCCCTTGCGATGGTGTTTTCCCATTTGGCGAGTTCCCATTCCTCCCGGTCGCCCGACCGGACCCCAAACTGGAAAAGCCGCCCTTTCCCAACGAGGTCAAACACCCTCCGCATCACCGTGGCGTGGGAGAACCTGGCCCCGTTGTATTCGTCCCTGAGGTCCAGATGGGCGTCCATCTGAAGAATGGTCAGATCGGGGTAGACCCGGAGGGTTTCCTCCACGGCCGGGAGGGTGACAAGGTGCTCCCCTCCTATCAGGATAGTCCGGCTTCCCAGTGAAAGGACTTTTCTGACCTTTTCCCGGATGGCAGCGGAGACTGTGCCCCATTCCGGGATCGCGAAGACGTCGGCGTCCCCGTCATCGGCGAATTTCAGATCCCCCAGGTCCTGACGGAAGGAGGGGCTG
>JAFGWO010000277.1 GCA_016937135.1 Pseudomonadota bacterium | reverse complement strand
CTTCTGATGGACGGGATCGACAGGGAACAGGTCCGTAAAACCCTTGAGAGCCTCGTGGAAATGGGGGAAATAGAGATCACCGGGGGACCTGCCCCTTCGTCGGGCCAGCAGGCTCCGAAAGATTCCACCCCTGTACGGGAGGCTGGGCCCGCGAAAAAGGAGTCCGCGGCAAAAACGGTCCGGATAAGCACGGCCCTCCTGGATACCTTCATCAACCTCATCGGCGAACTCATTGTCACAAAAAGCCGTCTGAACGATCTGATGAAGAAATCGGGTTCCAGGGATGTCGATGAGGTCCTGACCCGGCTCGACCACCTGGTGGGGAACCTCCACGGGGAGGTCATGAAAGTCCGGATGATGCCCCTGGATACGGTCACCCAGCGTCTGCCGCGGGTGGTGCGCGACCTGGCCAGGGCACGTGACAAGAAGGTATCCCTTGAAATCATCGGGGCCGATATCGAATTGGACCGGGCCATTCTGGAGGAGCTCGGAGACCCTCTGATCCACATCCTCAGGAACGCCGTGGATCACGGGCTGGAGAAAGGCAGCGACCGGGCGGCGGCCAAAAAGGATGAAACAGGCAGGATCGTTCTCAGGGCCTTCAGGGAAAGGGATATGGTTTTTGTCCAGATCATCGATGACGGCCGCGGGATGGACCTTTCCAGGATCCGGGCAAAAGGGGTGGAAAAAGGGCTCATCTCGGCCGAGCAGGCGAAAGTCATCAGCGACGAGGAAACCATCATGCTCGTGTGTCGGCCCGGGTTTTCAACCGCGGAAAAGGTCACCGATGTTTCCGGCCGGGGCGTCGGTATGGATGTCGTTCAGTCAACCGTCGAAGGCATGGGAGGATCTTTGAGCATCGAGAGCACCTCCGGGGAGGGGACGACCTTCACCCTGCGGCTCCCCCTGACGGTAGCTATCGTAAAAATGCTCCTTGTCAGTCTTTCCGATAATTTTTTCGCCATACCCATCACGAGGGTCGCAAGAACCATCAGGGTTTCCCGGGAAGATGTCAGCGAAAGCCAGGGCCATCTCTATCTCAGCCAGGAAGAGGATCTGGTTTCCCTTTTTGATCTCGCGGATCTTCTGAGGGTTGAAAGCCGCAGGAACGGCAGAACGGTGCACAATATTGTCCTGGTGGAGGCGACAAACCGGATGGTGGGGCTGGTGGTGGATCGGCTGATCGGACAGGTCGATATCGTTGTGAAGCCCGTTTGCTATCCCATCCAGTACCTCAAGCGGTATTCGGGAATGACGGTTCTCGGGGACGGCAGGATCGTCCCCATCCTTGATCTTGGCAATCTCTTCTAAAGGGCAGGTCAGCCTGTATCCGCGGGCGCCCTGGACACGGGATCTTCCGGCAAGGGGGCTTATCGGGATGGCGCGGGTATGCCGCCTGATGCCGGATCGGGAGACACGGAAAGGATAATGGCCCAGATAATAGACGGCAACCGGATCGCGGCGAGGGTCATTGAGGAGGCGGCCGGCAGATCCCGAGATTTTCTTGGAAAGCACGGCCGGGTTCCCGGCCTGGCGGTTATTCTCGTGGGCGAAGATCCCGCCAGTTCCGTTTACGTCAGGATGAAAATCAGGGATTGTGCCAGGTGCGGCATTGAATCCTTTTCATACACCCTTCCCGAAAAGACTATCACCGGGGAACTCCTCGACCTAGTTGGCGCATTGAACAGGGATGACAGGGTTGACGGACTGCTGGTTCAGCTTCCCCTCCCGGCCCATATCGACACCAGGAGGATTCTGGATGCCATCGACCCTGCCAAAGATGTGGACGGGTTTCATCCGGCAAATGTCGGACGGCTCGTCCGGGGAGATAAATACGCCCTTTTGCCCTGCACCCCCTCAGGGGTCTTGCGGATACTGGACGATTCCGGGGTGGACCCGAAGGGGATGCGGGCGGTGGTCGTCGGCCGCAGCGATCTCGTGGGAAAACCCGCCGCCCTTCTCCTTCTCAACCGGCACGCCACCGTGACCATTTGCCACTCCCGCACAAGGGATCTTCCCCAAATCTGCCGGACGGCCGATATCCTGGTCGCGGCAGTCGGCAAGCCATTCCTGATCCAGGAGGACTGGGTCAGGGAAGGGGTGGTCATTATCGATATCGGGATCAACTCCATAGGGCCGGACGATGCCCCCCGGTCCCTCCTGGAGGATCCGAAGCGGGTGGCCGATTTTGAAAGAAAAGGGTATACACTGGTGGGGGATGTTTCGCCGGCCGCTGCGGTGAAGGCCAGCCTGATCACCCCTGTCCCCGGCGGGGTGGGACCCATGACGAGAGCCCTTCTAATGGAAAACACCCTGAAGGCGGCCGAGTGGAGAAAAAATCCGCCTGAAGTCCCGAAGTGAGAGCCCAAGGAGCCGTTTTTGCGTCCACCCTTTGACATGGTTGTTTTTCCCCTCATCCACGGATCAGGGATGGCGGCCTCCGGATTCGTGAACCTTGCCTCCGGAAACCTCCCCCCGGACTCCGGATCGAGATCCTGATGGACCGCGCCCGGCTGTTCGAAATGCTCCAGCGGATCGCCTCTGGCGATCTTTCCCCCGAAAAGGGGCTGTCTGAACTTTCGGCCTTTCCTTCCGCCAACATGGGAGACGCCCATCTTGATACCCACCGATATCTGAGAAGGGGCATCCCGGAAACCGTTTTCGGTCAGGGCAAGACCCCGGAGCAGATCGAGGGCATCGTCGGGAGGCTCCAGGAAGTGGGCAGCCCGGTTCTGGTCACGAGGATTACGGAGGAGGCGGCCGATCGTCTCCTTAGCCGATGGCCCTCGGCCGACCACGATCCATCCTCCCGGACGGTCCTTCTGG
>JAFGWO010000276.1 GCA_016937135.1 Pseudomonadota bacterium | reverse complement strand
TTTGGCTCCCCGGAAAGGGAAAAGTGTGATTTTCCCTTTCCTCACGGATCCATCACGCGACGACCGATCATGGATCCGGGCGGCCCTTACCCGGGCCGCGGTACATAGGGTCGCCAAAAGTCCATGCGGGACTTTTGGCTCCCCGGAAAGGGAAAAGTGTGATTTTCCCTTTCCTCACGGATCCATCACGCGACGACCGATCATGGATCCGGGCGTTCGATACTGACCTCGTTGGTGGTTTTGTAAAAAGCCATCCGGGTTGAAAAAATAAAGAGCCAGAGGAATTAGCCTGACAGATTCATCATCCGTGCAAGGTTTCCCGGTTTTTTAAATGATCCGGGTCCCGGAACTTCCGTACGAAACCTGGCCCAAGAGACTGAATCTACACTTTTTTGTATCCCGGATAAATGCCATGAGGGCTACCGGCGAGGCTGTTGTTGCGATGGTTTCCTTCAGGAAGAGGTCCCTGCGCGGGAACCATTTCGAGCCGTTTCCGGTGCGCCTGGGCCGGGAGGCCGGACAACGATTCCGGAATAAGGGACGTTCGTTTATCCAGAACAATTGACTCTTAAAGGGGGATGAAAAAATGACAAGCGCCCGTGAGATTGTGGATGTTTACATCGGAAGCGAGGAAGTGGAAAAGTTCGATATGTGGTTTTCCTACCGGGAACTCCGGAACCAGTTTGACGCCGCCGATCATATCGGAAGAGCAGGAATCAGGAAGTCCCCGGCAGCCCCCGGGAAAACCCGGCAGAAAAGCGGATCCGGAATCCTGAGGAAGCTGGCCATCAATCCCTGGCCTCTTCACGTATAAATCTCAGGGTATTTTCCCGCGTGGAATACCGCAGCGGAGACCGGAGGACCCTGACCGCCTGCCATGAGGCCGGTCATGCGGTCGTGGCCTACGATCAGGGTATCCGTGTTTTCGGGATCAGCGTGGTGCCCGGACTGGGGAAAAGGGGCCACACCTGTGTCGACACCCTTTTTCTGGATCGGCAGTTTCCCTCCTTTTCCTCGGATAAGGGGGCCCGCAACCGATTTACCCTGGAGCGCCATGTCATGGTGCTGCTGGGAGGGCGGGCGGCGGTCGAACGCCTGGATCCCGAGGCGGCATTCGGAAGAGAGGGCTGCCCTGTCCCGGGTTCCGACCACATCAAGGCATTGGACCTGATCCTCAGGTTCACCGGGGACCCCCTGGAAGCGGAGAAATATCTCGAATGGCTGAAAGTCCGGACGAAGGGGATCGTCTCAAAACCCGTTAGATGGTTTCAGATAGAAGAGTTGGCCGAGGTCCTTCTCAAGGAAGACAAGCTGGGGGCGCGAAAAGTCATGGAAATTCTCAGGGAGCGGGAAGCCCTTTGGTGCCGGAAGCACGGGGAACAAGTTCAGGAAAGGCCGCAACGCAGGGGTTGATGGGCTGGAGGAGGGTGCGGTATCGGAAAATCGCCCTGTGTTTTTTCGTACGGTCGTCAAATCAAGGATTCGCAGGTTTTTTCCCAGGTTTAGCGGTCTCCCGGTTTTTCCACAGGGGTTGAAAGTCGGTCTTCCGGCTGGCCAGCTTGGCCCGTTTTTCCTTCCGGAGTAATGCCCCGGTCGCTAACTTTCCTTTTCCCGAAGCACTTCCCGGATCCATTCCTCATACTGTTTTCTGTCCTCTTCTTCAAGCCGGGCGTAGAGCCCTGGATCGTTTTTCCTGGCGTAGGGATTCGCAAGCTGTCCGGGGGTTTCGGCGGCGGCCAGGATTTCGCGGTAATCCCGGCAGGCCTGCACCGTAAAATACCGGATCTGCGCGGGTTTTCCGCTGGATAATTTGAGAATGGCCAGCTTCACCCTGGGGCCCTCGGGCTGCCAGTCAGCCCTCCCGTAGGTGTCCATGATCGACTCAATCTCTGACCTTAACGATGTGTCCGGGAAGAGTTTTCGCATAACCCTGTCATAAAGCCGTTCCATGTCGCCCATTTTCTGCCCGTATCTCCTTTTTTCCTTTCGGGGATCCGGTTCCTCCGGATCCTAAACCCCGTGCTGAAAGGCGCCCTTTACCATCTGCCGCCTGGAATCCTTCCAGTGGACGAAAAAGAGCCAGCCGATGCCCAGGATGCCCGCTGCCAGAGAGGCCATGAGGATGGCGGTCTTGGCGATGATCATCTGTTCAGGGTCGTTCTTGAAGGAGAGGTCCGATATGAAGATGGACATGGTGAAGCCGATCCCCCCCAGAAGTCCGACCCCGGCGACGTGGCGGAAACCCATCCCGAGGGGCAAAGTGGCGAAGCCAAGTTTGACCGCCGCGAGGCTGAAGAGGGTGATCCCGGTGAACTTTCCCAGGACCAGCCCCAGAAAGACTCCCACGGCGACGGAATGGCTCGCCGCGTGGGTGATAAGATCCGCGGAAAATTTAATCCCCGCGTTGGTGAGGGCGAATATGGGGATGACCAGCAGGGCCACGGGCAGGTGAAGGGTGTTCTCCACCCGCCTCATGGGGGCCTCCGCTTGACAGAGCCCGTCCTTCATATCCTTTAAAAGCGAGAACTGGCGGACATTGGAGAGGGTCGTCACCCCCGGACGGGTCATGTTGTCGAAGCGCCAGAGAAGGTCCTTGATGTTCTTGCTGAATTTTGCGGGCTCGCACCTTGGTTTTGCCGGAATACAGAAAGCCACCAGGACCCCCGCGACGGTGGCGTGGATGCCGGACTGCAGGAGGAAAAACCAGAGGAAAAACCCCGCGATGCTGTAGGGCAGGGACCTGCGGATCCCTCCCAGGTTCAGGGAAATGAGGATCAGGAGTATCAGGGCCCCCCAGCCGAGGGACGGCAGGTGCAGATCCCCCGTGTAAAAGAGGGCGATAACGAGAACCGCTCCCAGGTCGTCCACGATGGCGAGGGCCACAAGGAAGATCATGAGATGTTTAGGTACCCGCCTCCCGAGAAGGACCAGGGCGCTGATGCAGAAGGCGATATCCGTTGCCATGGGGATCCCCCAGCCCCTCATAAGGGCGGGGTCGGAATTTATGAGCCGGTAGATGAGGGCGGGAACCAGCATCCCTCCCACCGCCGCGAACATGGGGAGGGCCGCTTTCTTGATGTTGGAAAGCTCCCCGACGATGATCTCCCTCTTGATCTCGAGGCCCACCAGGAGGAAGAAAAGGGCCATGAGCCCTTCATTGACCCAGTGGGACAGGGGTCTCGCGATGGACCACCCCCCGACGCTGAGGCTGATAGAAGTGTGGATTATGTGTTCATAGGTCGCATGGAAAGGGCCGTTGGCCAGGGCGAGGGCGATGATCGTGGTCCCCATGAGGATCATCCCGCTGGTGGTCTGTTTCTGGATGAATTCCTCAAAGGGGGTGATGATCCGGGAAAACGCTTTTTCCCAGGGATACAGGAACCGCCCGCTTCCAGAGTCTGCTGCCATAAAAATAAACCGCCTTTGATGGGTTTTGAATGGATGGAAAACCGGCGAACCTTATCAGTGATCCCGAAACCAGTTATCCCGAAAACCCATCCAGTATGATTTCTCCGGAAAGTACCGTCAAGAGGGTCTTTGGGGGGAGGCCGAATGAGGCGGCCCCTCGCTTCGCGGAGTTTGCCCGTCGCGGTGCGTTATACTATTATTATTTTATAGGGAGGCCTCTGCCGGAGGCAGCCCCGAAAAGTTTTTGTTTCCGGTCACGGCGCCGCCTGCGAAAGAAGGTCGGGCCTGAGAGAAAAGGAGATTTTTATGACCAGGAAAGCCGTACCTCTTTCCCCCGAAAACCTGCGGTATATCTGTGAAGCCAGACACTTGTTCCCCGGTCCGGAAGAGGCCCCGTCTCTGGAAGGGACAGTCGGGCAGGAACGGGCCATCCGCTCTATCGATTTCGGCCTGCGGATAAAGAGTCCGGGATACAATATTTTCGCCGTGGGCGAACCGGGTTGCGGCAAATCCTCTACCGTCAGGGCTATGGTAACGGAACTGGCAGAAAAACAGGATACTCCCAACGACTGGGCGTATGTCTACAATTTCGAGAACCCCCGAAATCCCATCGCCCTCGCCCTGCACCCGGGGCAGGGGAGGCTTTTCGTCCGGCAGATGAGGGAGCTGACCGAAGTTTTGAAGAAAAATATCCCCGCGGCCCTTGAAGACCGGGATTTCGAGAGCCGCAGGGGGCAGATCCTGGACAACGTAAGCCGGGAAAACACCGCGGATCTTTCCTCTTTCCAGAAAACGGCCCGCGAAGCCGGATACGCCTTTGAACAGATGGAAAACCAGTTCGGGTTCATCCCCGTCAAGGACGGGAAAAGGCTCCACAGGGATGAGTTTGAAGCCCTGCCCGACGAGGAGAAGGCCCATTATAACGAATCCCTTCTCAAACTTCAGGAAGGCCTGAGGGAGATCACCCGGCAGGCGCACAAAAGAGATGAAGAGGCGCGCCGCCAGATTGAGGCATTGGCCAGGGAGCAGGTCCGGTTTGCCGTTGAGCCCTTTCTGGCACTTATCCAATCCGATTTTTCCGGGAACGAGAGAATTACAGCCTATCTGAGATCGGTCATGGAGGACATTCTGGACCACTATGAGGAATTCCTCCCGGAACAGGCGCCAAAAGCCCCGACTCTCCCCGGCGTTTCGGAAACGGAACCCCACCTGTCCAGGTACAGCGTCAATCTCATCGTAGACCAGAAGGGAAAAGCAGGGGCCCCCGTGATCTACGAAAATCACCCCACCTTCCAGAACCTCATCGGCAAGATGGAATATGTTTTCCAGTACGGTGTCGCCACCACGGGTTTCGAGAGGATCCAGGGGGGGGCCATGCACACGGCCAACGGGGGTTACCTTATCCTCGACGCCCTGGAGGTGCTCCGCAGCCCCTTCGCCTGGGAAGCCATCAAGAACAGCCTGAAATCGGGGGTCATCAAGATCGAGGATCTGGGTGAACAGTACCGGATGTTCGCCACGGGTTCCATCAAGCCGGAGCCGATCCCCCTTGAACTGAAGGTCATCCTGGTAGGGACCCCCCACATCTATTATCAGCTGCTGTCCTTTGAGGAAGATTTCCGTAAGCTTTTCAAGGTGAAGGCTGATTTCGGCAGCAGCATGAAGAGGACCGATCAGGCCATCAGGGATTATGCCCATTTCATCGGGACCATCCGCAAGGAGGAAGACCTCCTGCCCTTTGACGACTCGGCCGTCTGCGCGGTGATCGAACAGGGGGCTCGTCTCTCCGAGGACCAGAACCGCCTGTCCACCAGCTTTTCCAGGGTATCCGATCTGATCCGCGAGGCAACCTTCTGGGCCCGCAAGGAAAGATCGGAAACCGTATCGCGGTCCCACGTCCGGATGGCTGTTCTCGAAAAAAGGCATCGGTACAACCGGATCGAGGAGCGCATCGGGGAACTTATAGAAGAAGGCACCCTTATGGTCCGGACCAAAGGGGAAATGGTAGGCCAGGTCAACGGACTGTCCGTGCACACCATGGGGGATTACAGGTTCGGCAAACCCACGAGGATCACCGCCAAGGTTTTCCTCGGCAGGTCAGGTATGGTGAACATCGAGAGGGAGGTCAAGCTGTCGGGAAACATCCATAACAAGGGTGTCATGATCGTTTCCTCTTATCTTTCCATGCGGTACGCGACGGATTTCCCCCTGAGCCTGACCGCATCCATGACTTTCGAACAGACATACGACGAGATCGAGGGGGACAGCGCGACCGCCGCCGAGCTCATTGCCCTGACATCCGCTCTGGCTGATGTCCCCGTTTATCAATGGATGGCCATCACGGGGTCCATGGACCAGCACGGGATGATCCAGCCAGTGGGAGGGATCAACGAGAAGATCGAGGGGTTTTTCCAGACCTGCCGCGACAAGGGACTGGACGGGAAGCACGGGATCGTCATTCCCAAAAGCAACGTCAAGAATCTCATGCTTGATGACGATGTGGTGGAAGCGGTCAGAAAGGGGCGTTTTTCCGTGTATGCGGTCAGCACAATCGACGAGGCCATCGAACTCATGACCGGAGCTCGGGCAGGGCAGCGCGGGAAACGCGGTTCTTTCCCGAAAGGATCCTTTAACCGTAAAGTGGAAGACCGCCTAAGGGACCTTGCCGAAAGGATGAAGGAAGCCGGGAAAGAGGAGGGCACCGGAAAAAACAACGGCGGCAATGGGAAGGGCCCGGGAATGGCATCCTAATCAGGCCATCAGGGTTGCCTCTCCCGCCTTTCTGGAGGAGCAAGGGGGGGAGCGGGCGGGGACGGAAATAAAGGTTCCCCGGGATTCTGACTGGACAGGTTTAGTAGCCCCTGTTCGCAACGGCCGGCAG
>JAFGWO010000275.1 GCA_016937135.1 Pseudomonadota bacterium | reverse complement strand
CGCGGGGGATTCGATGTAAAAGCACCCCATGGTCCGCCCTTCCATGATGAGGCGGCGGGTCGCCTGGTCCTCCAGGGGCTGCCAGCGGGCATAGTCGATGGAGACGCCGGCGTCGGCCCTGATGGCCGCCAGGGTGTCCCGGATAACGGCCAGGGACCGGTTTCCAAGGATGTCGATCTTGACGAGGCCTGCGGCCTCGGTCTGTTCCTTTTCCCACTGGATCACCGGAAGGCCCTTGGCGGACACCTCGACGGGGACATAGCGGCGGATCTCGTCGGGAACCACCACGAGGCCGCCGCAATGAAGGGACAGGTGGCGCAGGTGCCCTTCGAGGCGCGAGGCGATGGAGATGATCTCCCGCCATTTCCCGTCTGGCCGCTCGCCGCGGAAAAGGGGGTCGCTGCGTACTTTTTCCTCCGTGCCGGAGGCCCTGCCGAATCCGGATAGGCGCCGGGTGAATTCCTTTATCTGGCCGGAGGGGATCCCGAACACCTTGGCGACCTCCCGCACCGCCGCCCGGGCTCCGAAGCCGACATGGTTGGCCACCATGGCGGCCCGGCTTGCTCCGTACCGGGAAAAGGCATAATCAAGCACCCCGTCCCGTTCGTCCCAGGGAAAATCCACGTCGATGTCCGGAGGATCCACCCGTCCCTCGTTGAGGAACCTTTCGAAGAACAGGTTGTGCTTCATGGGGTCCACGTGGGTGATGCCGAGGGAATAGGCGACAAGGGATGCGGCGGCGCTCCCGCGGCCGCAGGTGCGGGGGCATCGGCCCGCCAGTTCCTCGACCACCAGGAAGTAATGGGAAAACCCCTTCCCCCTGATGAGTCCCAGTTCGCGGTCGAGGCGCTCCCTGACAGGAGGGGAAATGGTCCCATACCGTGAGCGCGCCCCCTCGAAGGCCCTCTTCTGGAGGAGATCAAAGGCTTCCTCGTCTTTTAGCCCGCGAAAGTTGGGGAAGATGAAGCCCGACGGCCCGACCCGCGTGCGACACAAGTCGGCTACGATGACGGTATTTGAAATGGCCTCGGGACAATGGGGGAAAAGGTCCCCTATCTGTTTCGGAGTCATCAGGAAATCGAATTCGCCGGCGGTTTCCAGAGTCTCGAGGCGGGAGAGCTTCGTGTTGAGGGCGATGGCCCTGAGGACCCGGTGGATCCTGATATCCCCCGTTTCCAGGAATACGGCCCGGGTCGTCGCCACGGGGGGCAGGCCGGTTTCCCGGGACAAGGCCAGGGCGGTGTGCAGGTTGTGTCCCGGGGACATCTCCACGAAAAGATGTTCCTTTGAATCTCTTTTGAGGGGTTTTACGGTTTCCGGGTCGTCGCTGAGAACGACCAGCCCCTCGCGAAAGGAGGCGATGGCCGTCGGGAGGCAAAAGCCCTCCCGGCAGTGGAGGTCAGACAGAAGACGGCACAGGTTGGAATACCCGGCGTTGTCCCTGGCCAGCAGGACGGCCCGGTGTCTCCCGGCGACGGCCTCGGCCCCGATGACGGGTTCTATCCCGGCTTCTCTGGCGCATTCCAGGAACCGGGGGGCGCCGTACAGCCCGTTCCTGTCCGTAAGGGCCATGCGGGTGATTCCCATTCCCTTCGCCGCGGCGCACAGCCTTTCCGGCGCATGGACCCCCCATGCGGGGGAGAGGGAGGAATGGACGTGGAGGGGGACGTAGGAAGACATGGCGGTTGGTGATCGGACGTTAGACGAATTCAGTCCAGGGGCCAGAGACCAGAGGTTGTTTAACATTGACAGGGTCGCAAAAAGTCCGATCCGGGACTTTTTGCGAAACGGTTAGCGAAAAGTGTAATTTTCACTTTCCTTACGAATCAAGGACTTACAACCCGGGTCCTTGATCCGGGCACCCCGCGCGGGGCGCGTTGATGACTTTTTGCGAGGTCATCAACATTTAACGTTGGACTGGAATCCCCCCCTTGGTCCTTGGGCCTTTGGCTGTAACTTCCCCCTCTGGCCTCTGAACTCTGAACTCTGGACTCTGGACTCTGGACTGGAGAAATGCACCTTCCCCACATGACAGCCTCTTCCCCGAACCTTTCCCTCACCCTGTCGATAGCCTCCTGGAGGGAGGCCTTCCCCGACAGTTCGGCGGCCGCAGGGGCGAAGAGCTTCAGTTGGGGGTCCCGGACGCGGAGCCCGCCGCACACGAGCTTCATGGAGGCGACCCCGACGCGCCTTGTGGATGTTTCCAGGAAAAGGTTGAAAACCTCGGCGAAGAGGTTCCTGTCGTCTCTGGCGGATGCATGGGTTCGGGCTGTTTTCCGGGCGGAAAATCCGTCGGAGTAGTTCAGGGTCAGCTCGAGGCGCGAAACATCCCGATCCATCAGGCGCAGCCGCAGGCCGCATCTTTGGGCCATGCGGTGCAAATGGGCCAGAAGGATGTCATCGTCGTTTTCCCCCTCATCCAGGCGGATCTCCTCGGACACGGCCGGAGAGTTCCCGGGAGGTGTAACGGGAGACGGATCGAATCCGACGGCCCTGGCATGAAGGAGAAAGGCGAAGGAGCCGAAGACCAGGGTCAGCTGGGGGACGGTCAGGGAAGCCACCTGCCCCACGGACTTGAGGTTGAGGTCGACCATCATGGCCCGCTCGCGCAGGGAACCCACCCCGGGCAGGACAGAAACCGGCAGGGGAGCCAGGAAACCGGCCTCGCTGCCTCTCAGGACGTCGCAGATCCCCGGTTTTTCCAGGCAGCCCGACGCGATGCGGGAAACCATCTTGTTGCCTGCCACCCCCACGGTTCCGGAGAAATGGAAACTTTTTTCCAGTTCCCTTTCAAGGCGAAGGGCCACATCCCGGCCGGGGCCGAGGAGGCGGCCGGAACCGGTCAGATCGAGATAAAGGCGGCCGGGAGAGGAGGGTTCCCAAAGGGGGGTGTATCTCCGCGCCAGGCCGACGAGAAGCCGGCTGCCCTTCGAGAGCAAGGCCGGATCAGGGGGGATGGCGTAAAGGGAAGGACACAGTCTCCTTGCCCGGAAGAGGGGCATGCCTTCCAGAACGCCGTCTGACCGGGCCTCCCTGGATACGCACTGGACGGGGGCGCGCCCGGAATGGGAAGGGGCGACGGCTACCGGCCGACGCCGGAGAGAGGGGTCGGAGGCCCGGGCCAGGGCGATGGGGAAGGAGGGGATGTGTAAATGTAAGATGTCGCGGTCCATAATTTACCGGATTCAGAGTTCAGGGTTCAGGGTGAAAAGTTCAGAGAAAACAGCCTCTGTCCATACAGGGGCTGTTTCATTCGGTTCGATTTGGGATTTACTCTGAACCCTCAACCCTGAACTTTTATTTACAGTGCCTTATCACTCCCACCACCACCCCGAGGATCCGGAACGTTTCGCTGTCCTCGATGATGATGGGCTCCATGGCCGGGTTGGAGGGGTGAAGCTCGATCCGGCTTCCTTTAAGGTAGAGCCTTTTGACGGTGGCCTCGCTGCCGATGAGGGCTACCACCGTCTGGCCATTTTGGGCGGCTTCCTGTCTGTGGACGACGACGAGGTCCCCATCTAGAATGCCGTCCCCGATCATGGAGTCGCCCTTGACCCGCAGGGCAAAATGGCCCTCCCCGGCCATGGAAGGGGGGACCTCGACGGTATCGGATGTTTCGATGGCCTCGATGGGCCGCCCCGCGGACACGAGGCCGGCCAGCGGCAGCCGGCAGCCGTAACCTTCGGGGGCCCGCACCCGGATGCCCCGGCGGGCGTTCCAGTCCTTCTCCAGAAGACCTTCCCGTTCGAGCCGTACGAGATAGTTCTGGACGGTGCCGAGGGACCGGAATCCGAGGGCCCGGGCGATTTCAGGCTGGGACGGGGCATAGCCTTCCCGTTCCGTGTGCTCGATGATGAAGTCGAGAAACCGCTTCTGCTTGGGTGTTAAAGGGCTCATGAGATCTCCATATAAGGGTCGCCAAAAGTCCATGCGGGACTTTTGGCGCAACGGTTAGGGAAAAGCGTCGTTTTCCCTTTCCTCACGGATCCACGACTCGG
>JAFGWO010000003.1 GCA_016937135.1 Pseudomonadota bacterium | reverse complement strand
TCTCCTCCCCTTCGGGTTTGGTAAGTATCAGCTGCCAGGAAAGGCCGTATATGTCCTGCATCCAGCCGTAAAGGTCGCTGAAGAAGTAGCTGCCGAGGGGCATGAGGGCCGTCCCGCCCTCTGAAAGCCCCTTCCATGCGGTCTCGAGGCTGGTTCTGGCGCCTTGATCCCTGGAAGGGTCGAAGTTGACCATAAACGATATGGAAGGATTGAACTTGAAAAGCGGCCCCGCGTTGATGGCAATGAAAGGGTGGCCGCCGAGTTCCCATGAGATGGTGTCGGAGTCCCCCGTGGGGGTGGGGACGCCGGGGAGGGTCGTCACGCTCAAAGTCCTCGAGCCCGGAAAAAGCGAGGTGTAAAACCGGACGGCTTCCTTCGCTTCCCTGTCGAACCAGAGATGGGGTGTGATCCGCCGCATGGGGTCCTCCCTTCGAAGAATGCGTCAGGACGGGCCCCCATCGGAAGGGGAAAGGCCGGCTTTTCCTTCAGGGGGCCCCGGGAGAGGTACAGAAGTCAGTTATTTCAATTATATCAGCGTGTCTGGCATCCCGCGCCGGAATCCCTGGAATTCCTCGGGGGGGGCAATTTTTTGAGTTCAGTTCTCTCCCTTCGCCCTTTTTGGCAAACCAACGGCGGAGCCTTTGGGGAGGTGACGCATGTTCCAAGGTTTCCAAGTTTCGCGTTGCTTGAATATCCGGGAAAGCGAGGTTGGAACCCAGGCCGCCTCCCTCCTGCCCCTGGTCCGGGAAAGTCAGACATGAGATTGCAGGAAAATGACGGACTTCCCCGCAGCTTCCAGCTTCTGGATCCACATTTCCGCGAGAAGGCGCAGCTCCTCCTCAGGGCGAGTCCCCGTGATGTCCTGGGGGTCCAGCAGCTCCAGCGCTTCCAACTCGAAGCTGGATTCGTCATATGAATTCCATAATCCCTGCAGCTCCGGGTTTCGATGGCCCCCGAATTTCAATTCAGCCTTATGGCGATTGAGCCTGGCCGGCAGATCGGTTGAAAAGCCGACAAAAACCGTGTCGTCCCTGGAGTTCCTGATCCCGTATACGCCCATTGGCCGTTTTGTCTTCTTGTAGTCATTTCGCACTGCTGACCGGTCCATCCCTCTCCTTCCTTGGTCAAAAAACCTGCACTCGGAACCCTTGGGTTGTGTCCCGCCTTCGGCGAGGCAAGCCAGCCTCCGCAAAAGGTTTCCGCCTTCGCATGAAGCTGCGGCTGCCAGGATGGCCGGGCAAGCCCGTTTTCTTATTCTTTCCTCCTGTCCCCCAGGAAGCGGGACAGGCCGGTGGGGTTCAATTTCAGATTTTCGCCGATTTCCTTCAGGGGATACGGATGTTCCTCAAAGGCTCCCTTGATCGTTTCATTTCTTTCCTTTTTGACCGCATCACCCTGCCAGGGCACAATTCATCAGGCGTGGCCCCCCGGCTGCAGATAGCACTTTGGGGTCGGGAATTTGCCAATTTTGGACCAGGCAACCTCTTTTGCAGCCTCATTCAGCCATGACCCCGGCGTTTTCCTTTCCGAACCTCAAAGGTCCAGGAGGTCGTTCTCTCGGGAACCTGCCGAAGGGCAGAAGAACGAGATTCACAAATCCGTTGTCCCCTGGGCGCTGGTAGCGTCCCACCCCTATGGTGATGTTCGACTGGGGAACATTGAGGACCAGGCTCCTGTTGAGCGCGTCCCAAAACCGGAAAATGACGGAATAGTTCGAATTGAGTTCTGAACGCACCACCGAATGGTGTATCCCGTGCATCCGGGGCGTAACCAGAAGTCGATTGAGCTGCCTTTCCACGCCAACCGGCATTCTGAGGTTGCTGTGATGAAACAGAACGGCCAGTGTAAAGGATGTTTCGTAGACAACATACGTCAGCGGAGCGATTCCCAGAAGGAGCACCTGAAAAGTCCGAAAAAGAGTCGACAGAAGGATTTCTCCGGAGTGAAACCTCTGGGAGGTCGTCACGTCCAGATCGGGATCGACATGGTGGACGCTGTGAAACCGCCATAGGATGTGAACCGTGTGGTTGAATCGGTGCCAGTAGTAGAAGGTCAGGTCCATGAGAAGAAAACCCGCTGCAAAGGTGATCCACCCCGGTAGTGACAGGAGGTGCAGCAGGCCCAGGGATCTTTCCGATGAGAGGGCAGCCAGGCGGAGTCCAACCGGCCTTACCACAACCGCCCCCGCCGCAAGGGTAAGGATTGCCAGGCCGGCGTTAACCTGGTATCGGCCCATCCTGGGCAGCCGGCCGCGCCTCAACGGCAGGACCGTTTCGGCAACAAGCAAGACGACGAAAAAGGCGATTATGCCGCCCGTTTTAAACAGGTAATTTTGGATGATCTTCCCCTCCACCTGACAGTCATGAATATTCCTTATAACACCGGCTCGCTCAATTGTCGTGGTAAGGGAATCGTTAAATCCAGGGGTCAGACCTAACACCCCGGATTTTAATCAGATCACCTCAGGATTCTCCGCCTCCCGGGGCAAACAAGGGGTCAAGGTTGGAAATTGTCGACTCCTGACCCAACCAGGGGGCGCCTTGCCTAATTCCCGCCCTGAAGCCCTTGGCTCCATGAGATATTATGTTAAAAAGTGGGCATGATTAATGCGGCGCCATGAATATGGAGCTAGGTCCGGGACAAAAGGTTTTCCTGTCTCAACCAGATTGAGAGGGATAACGGAAACATATTCGGGATCGTCAGTCAGGAGGACACTATGAGCCAAAAGACGGAAGCGGATATCATCATCCTCGGTGTCGGAACGTGCGGGGAAGATCTTTCGCTGAGGCTCCTCGGGGCCGGGATCGACGTGATCGGGATCGAGGCCGGACTTATCGGAGGGGAATGCCCTTACTGGGCCTGCATACCTTCCAAGGTCATGGTTCAGGCGGCTGCCGCCGTCCAGGAGGCCCGCCGCGCCGCCCCCATGACCGGGAACCCGGAGATCAAGCCGGACTGGGCGCCTGTGGCGGCCCGTTTGCGCTGGATCACCGGGGCATGGAACGATTCTACCGCCGTAAAGCGTTACGCAGAGCGCGGCGGCACCATGATCAAGGGCCGTGGCCGGTTGACCGGCCCCCGTACGGTCTCCGTGGCAGGCCGGACATATTCGGCGCGCCGGGGCATCGTCATCGCTGTCGGCTCGAAACCGCTCATTCCCCGTATCGAGGGGATCGACACGATCGATTACTGGACGACCCATGACATCATGAAGGCCGAAGCGCTGCCCTCATCGATGACCGTCATTGGCGGCGGAGCCGCCGGGTGCGAACTGGGACAGGTCATGGCG
>JAFGWO010000274.1 GCA_016937135.1 Pseudomonadota bacterium | reverse complement strand
CAAACTCTTTACCCATTACCTGTTATTGGTTTAACCAGGAGGTTCTTATGGCAGTCAGGACAGTGGTTCACATTGACGAGGAAAAATGCGACGGATGCGGGCTCTGCGTGCCCGGTTGCGAGGAAGGGGCTCTGCGGATCGTGAACGGGAAGGCCAAGCTGGTCAGCGATGTTTACTGCGACGGGCTGGGGGAATGCCTTGGCCACTGCCCCCAGGGCGCCATCACCCTCATCGAAAGAGAGGCGGCTGAGTTTGATGAAAAAGCCGTGAAGGAAAAAATGACTGAAAAGAAAAGGAATGCCCCGTCAGGCTGCGGCGGCACAAAAACCCCCGGGCAGGGAAGCGGGGGAGAGGTGGAAAAGCTGGCCTGCGGCTGCCCCGGGACCCTTGCCAGAAAGTTTGAGCGCGGCCAGGAGCAGGCTCAGGAGACGAGGGAAGCGTCCCCGGGGTTTCCCCAGCCCTCCAGGCTGGAAAACTGGCCCGTCCAGATAGGGCTCGTGCCCGTCCAGGCGCCATGGCTGGAAGGGGCTGACCTCGTCATCGCCGCGGACTGCGCGCCTTTTGCCTACGGGGATTTCCACCGGCGGTTCCTCCCCGGAAAGGTCCTTATGATCGGATGCCCCAAGTTTGACGATGTCCAGGGGTATGTGGAAAAGCTCGCCGCGATTTTCCGCGAAAAAAATATCCGGTCCATTCATGTGGTCCACATGGAGGTGCCGTGCTGCAATGGTCTTATCAATGTGGTCAGGAAGGCCCTCGAGAAGAGCGGCCGGAATATCCCGACCACCCTCTTTAAAGTGGGCGTCAAGGGGGATTTCGTGGAGGAGAGGATCCTTCCCGGCGCGGCAGCCTGATCTGGGGAAAATATTCATTGTGGCATTTGATTCCGGTCCCCGGAATGGTTAAGATAGATTAATATTTTTAGTGGGGAGGACGAATCAAACTTCAAGGAGGGAAATGATGGCAGCCGAGAAGGTATATGGTCCCTATGAAGCCCTTATTCTGGGCGTGGAATTAGAGGATGCCGGACGGAATTTTTACAATCGGGTGGCCAATTCCTGTGCCAGCTCCGATGTCAGGGAAGTGTTCAGGGAACTGGCTGATGCCGCCCTGGATCAGGAACGCCTCATCCGGGAGGAGCTCGAGCCCGCTTACACGCCGGATTGGTACAGTGAGGACAACAAGCGCATGATGTCCGAATATCTCAAAACTGTTGAGCATCAGACGGTCTTCCCCGACCCTGAGGACACGCCCGCCTGCGACATGGTGGCTGTTGACCCGAAACAGGCCCTGGAGGTCGGGATAAAGGCCAAGAAGCAGGTGGCGGATTATTACAAGGTCCTCGGCGACGCGACCCTGGACGAAAAGGGCAGGGAAGTTTTCGAAAGCCTGAAAAAAAAGGCGGAAATAGCCCTGAAGAAACTTGAGGACATGAAAGGCAGAGTTTGAACCGACAAACTTTCAGGTCGTTTTAAATGAAAATTCCATGCCGGGATGGCCTTGACGGTCATCCCGTTTTTTCATGAGGAGCAAGGGTGTTTCTAAGGCTTTTTTTCCTTTTTACCATTGTCCCCGCCGTCGAACTTTTCCTGCTCATTAAGGTAGGCCAGAAGATCGGGGCGGGGAACACGATCCTGCTCATCCTTTTCACGGGGCTCCTGGGGGCTTTTTACGCGAGACAGCAGGGGCTTCGGGTAATGTCGAACATCCAGTGGAAAGTGGACCAGGGACAGGTCCCGGGGGATGACCTGATAAATGGCGCGATGCTTCTCGTAGGGGGCGCCCTCCTGATCACCCCCGGGTTCATAACGGATCTTCTCGGTTTTTCGCTGATCTTCCCTTTGACCCGGGAGGTTTTAAAGGGCTTCGTCAAAAAGCAGATCGACAGGAAGATCCGCGAGGGACGGGTCAGGTTCCATCGATATTAGCAATGCCGTCTAACCTCCAGCGACCAGAGTACGGCCTGTTATGTGAAGCATGGCAGGGATGGGGGAAGTGGAAGGAAACCATAAGACGACAAAGGGCCTGTGCGACCTGACCTTTCTCCGCACGAGCCGATGACGGGACGAATTTACGACTTGACGAAAAGGCCCGTCGCCCCTTCGTTCCTTCGCAAAGTCGCTCAGTCGTCTGTCGCCCAGTCCCCCGTCTGACTACTCACCCCTTACCCTCACCCTTTACCCTTTACCCTTCCGCCATCGCCTCGGGGATGGCCTCGATGATCCGGTCCACCTGGGTGGAAGGATCAGGATCGGCGATCTGTCCCGCGAGGCGGTTGATCCGGAAGGCCGCCAGGGATGCCTCGAGGGGGTCCATGCCTCCCGAAACGAGGGCCGCCACGATCCCGGTCAGCGTGTCACCCGTCCCTCCGATGGCTTCCAGGGCCGGCACAGAAGGGGTATCAACGGTCCCGAGGATCCCTCCGGAATCGGCGGCGTAATCCGTCTGGCCCTTGACCATGAGCAGCTCCGGGGCGTTCTGATGCCTGTAGGCGCGTTCGATGAGATGGGGCACCCGGTGCTCCTCGTGAAGGATAAACCCCCTCGTGTAGAAAGGGTGGGGGGCCGCCTCGTCAGCGAGGAACGCCAACTCGCCCACGTCAGGGGTGAAAAGGTCATAGCGCGGCGCCAGGCCAGCCATTTTCGCCACATACATCGCCCCGGCGTCGGCGGCCAGAAACGGTTTTTCCTCCATCTTGTCAACGCCTTTGAGCATCCGCCGGTGCCCCTCGATGTCGGGCATGATGTAATGGAGGACGAGACCTTTAAACGCTTTGGAGGGGAGATCCTCCTCGAGAACCCTGTAGAGGCGGCCGCTTCCATCCCCGCTGCCGATGTCCCCTGCCAGGTAGGCAAAGGGACCCTCGATGCCCAGGGTCCGGGCCGTGCGGAGGAAGGCCCCCAGAAGGGCCGGGGTCCCGCGGTTGATGGGTATCTCTTCACCCCCGATGACGATCCGGCTGCCCTTGACGGAAACCTTTCCGGCGACCAGGGGAAAGCCCTGCCGGGCCACGGTCCCCACTACCGCGAACACAGCCGGGTCCCTTCCTCGAAGGCCAGTTGAAGGGCGTACCCGCAGAGGGTGCGTCCGATGAATGCGGGATCCGGGGCCTCTTCGAGGGTTTTTCCGACCATCTCCCATGCGAGGTAGGGCACGTCGGGACAACCGCCGCCTGATATATTCACGATGAGCCGGGATTCTTTTTCGATGCAGATCTTCATGTTGGCGGCCCGGACCATCAGGTATTTTCCGTAGTCCGTCACCTTGAAAAGGTCCACGGGTTCCAGGAGGGGGTCGGTGACGGGGACCGCCTTGAGTGGGGGGGAGTTGTTTTCCCGGAGGACTCTGAGGATATTGAGCTCCTCCATCAGCGGGAACTCGATGACCAGGTCGCAGCCGGTCCGGATCTCCGGGGGCGGTCCCTTGACGGAGATCCTCCATCCTTTGGATTTCAGGAGCCTTTCCGCCGCGATGACCTCGCTGGTGCTGTGAAAAACCAGGAAACCCCGGTCATTGAGGTTTTCCAGTGCCGGCGCTTTCTTTTTGCGGAACAGTTCCAGGGGCAACTTCGTCACTCCTTCGTGATGGTGATGTGAAATTCCTCCCCCTTTTCCTCGATGCCCTGGACCTTCCAGCCCTGGCTGATTGCGGCCCGGGAAACGTTTTCCTTCGAGGTTTCGGTGTCCACGAGGACGAGGAGACTGTTTTCTCCGGAGGTTTTGATCCCCTGGAGGGTCATCATCACGGGCTGGGGGCAGGAAAGACCCCGGGCATCCACTGTCGCAGCCATAATTTCCTCCCTAGGTTGTCTTTTTCCTCATTGTAAGGCCGATGAAAAGGCAGGCCGCGATCCCTATAACGACCCCGGCGGCCCCGTTGGGACCGACTCCGGCAGGGGAGCTGGCAAGCCCGAGGTTGTGGGACAAACCTGCCCCAACGATCATGCCGAGGACGAAAACGGCGGCATCGCCATCCCCCTCACCGGCCATGAAAAGCTGGCGTCCTGGACACCCTCCGGCCAGAGCGAAGGCGAGGCCGGCTAAAACCATCCCCATGAAATTCCACAGTCCCATGGTATGGGCCACCGGCTGTCCGGAGAATCCCGGCTTGAACTGATGGAAGCCCAGGTTGGTCAGGAAAGCGAAAACGACCAGGCTGACCACGCCGAAAAACAGGTGGGGCTGACGAAAAAGGATGAGGTCCCGGAAGGCGCCCATGGTGCAAAAGCGGCTGCGCTGGGCGAGGAAGCCAATCAGGAGTCCCACGGCGAGGGAAACCATCAAAGGGGCGAACATGGAGCCGGGGCCCTGGACGCTGTAGAAAAGGACCCCGCTTGCCGGTTCCTTCGGAAGGGGCGGGTTGAAGATCCTCAGGGCCAGAAGCCCGACCATGATGAGGGGAAGGATCAGGCCTGAGGATCTGTAGGCCGGCTGGGAGCGGCCCAGGTCGTAGCCGCCCTTAAGGAAAAGGGTGCCCGTCCAGATGCCCCCGATAAGCCCCAGAAGGCCGAAAATCGCGTT
>JAFGWO010000273.1 GCA_016937135.1 Pseudomonadota bacterium | reverse complement strand
GTGCGGCTGAATCGATATATTTGTTCGCGGCGCCGATAAACTCCCATATGGCCTTTAAAGCCCGATCATAGGAAAGGCTGCCCATCTGCCGTTCGAGCTCCTCCCTCGCTGTCCGGGCCGCCTCGACGAGTGTCTGTGACAGGTCGTTCTGCAAGGTACCGGGCTCGGGGACCTCGCCGCCGCGGTATTTTTCCAGCATCCCGAGGGAGCGCTGGAGAAGGTTCCCGAGATCGTTGGCAAGATCGCTGTTTATGCGGCCGATAAGGGCGGCCTGGGAAAAATCCCCGTCAAGGCCGAAGGGGACCTCCCGCAAAAGGAAGTAGCGGATGGGATCGACCCCGAACTCGTCCAGAAGGCGGTTGGGTTCCACGACGTTCCGGAGGGATTTGGACATCTTCCGGCCCTCGACGGTCCACCAGCCATGGGCAAAAACCCTGGTGGGAGGAGCCAGGCCTTCCCCCCTGAGCATGGTGGGCCAGTAAACGGTGTGGGTCGTGAGGATGTCCTTGCCGATGAGGTGGGTGCAGTTTTTCCAGAGGGATTCGAAACGGTCGGCGTCGGTGGTGTACCCGGCTCCGGTTACGTAGTTGATCAGAGCGTCAAACCACACATAGGTCACGTATTCCCTGTCGAAAGGGATCTCGACGCCCCAGTGAAGGCGGCTCTTCGGGCGGCTGATGCACAGGTCCTCGAGGGGCTGCCTGAGGAAGCCCAGGATTTCATTGCGCCGTGTATCGGGACGGATAAAATCGGGGTTTTCCTCGATGTGCCTTGCCAGCCATTCCTGGTATTTGCTCATCCTGAAGAAATAGTTGCTTTCCTCGATCTGGACGACTTCCCTCCCGCAGTCGGGGCAGTTCCCGTCGACGAGGTCTTTCTCGGTCCAGAATCTCTCGTCGGGGACGCAGTACCAGCCGGAGTAGGAGGCCTTGTAGATGTCGCCGCTGTCGTAGAGCTTCTGGAGGAAGTGCTGGACGACGCGGATGTGGCGGTCCTGCGTGGTGCGGATGAAATCGTCGTTGGAGATGTTAAAGCGCCTCCAGAGGTCCTGAAAGCGGATTACCATCTCGTCACAGTGCTGCTGGGGCTCCAGACCACGCTCCCTGGCGGCTTGTTCCACCTTCTGTCCGTGCTCATCCGTCCCCGTGAGGAAAAGGACGGTTCGTCCGGCGGATCTCATGTATCGGGCGATGACATCGGCCGCGACGGTGGTGTAGACATGCCCGATGTGGGGGACGTCGTTGACATAATAGATGGGTGTGGTCACATAAAATGTTTCGCCGCTCATTTCAGCTTCCCCTTGAGTTCATCAATGTCCATGGAAATGGTCGTCCCGTCGCTCATGTCTATGGTCGCCTTTCTCGTAAACATATCGAAAAACCTGATTTTGCCGGTCAGTTCGCCCAGGGTTATTTTTTTACCCGTCTTCGGAAGCCCTTCCAGCAGCTCCCGGTATTGTGCGTACTCGAAGCTCAGGCAGCAAAGGAGCCGCCCGCATCCTCCCGAGATTTTGGCGGGATTCAATATGACATTCTGTTCCTTGGCCATCTTGACCGAAATGGCATCGAAGTCCTTCAAAAAAGTGCTGCAGCAAAAGGGCATCCCGCAGGGACCCAGGCCGCCGAGGAGCCTCGCTTCATCCCGGATTCCGATCTGCCGCATCTCGATCCGGGTGCCGAATTCCTTGGCTAGCATCCGGACCAGCTCCCTGAAATCCACCCGTTTTTCCGCGGTAAAGTAAAAGATCGCCTTGGAACGGTCCAGAAGGAATTCAACCCGGACAAGGTGCATGGGGATATCCCATTCCCTGACCAGGTCGGCGCAGAAATCCAGGGCTTTTCGCTCCAGTTCCCTGTTTTCCCGATCCTTTTCCGTCTCCTCCGGCGTGGCTTTCCTCAGGACGACGCGATCCGCGCATCTCCGGCAGTGCAGGGTCACCGGGGGTTCCGTGACGACGCCGATGGCCTTTCCCTTCTCCGACTGGACCACCACTTCATCCCCCGGATGGAGGGTGTGTTCCCCTGCGAGGAAATGGGCAGACCGGTTCTGGCCCCGGATGGCCACGAGGACCGTCCGGAAGCCTTGGGTCTCGGGATCGTCTTTTATGGTTTCCGCCGTTTCGTCGGCGGGATTCTCACCGTTAGGGGTTTCCATTGGGTCAGACTCTTTTCTCCCCGGCCCCCGTGTGCTTCCGGATGGAAAACAACAGCCGGTCCAGGGTCAACTGAATGTTGGTATTGGCTTCGAGGGATTCGCGGGCCTCCTCGATGTTTTCACAGACCGCCGCGATCTCCCCGTTGGTCAGTACTCTGGCCGCTTCTTTCAGAGAGGAGGTCCCCGAAAGGGTGAGGATCTGTTCGTCCTGCCCCCCTTCCGCGATGAAAAGGAGATCCCGGTACCACTGGGCCATTTGCTCCAGCCTTTTCAGGGCATCCTGGCGGTTCCGGCCCCAACGCTGGGAAAAATCGAGGATCTTGGACGGGCTGGATTTTCCGATGGCCAGCAGGTCCGAAAGTTCCCCCTCCATCCCGCGGGAAAGGCCCTCTTCGTGCAAGCCCAGGGCTTTCGTCAGACTTCCTCCCGCCATGGCGGCCAGCACGTTTGCTTCCCGGGCTTCGATCCCCCGATCCTCAAGCAGGCTTCGCAGGATGTCTTTGGGTAGGGGTTTAAAGGGGATCACCTGACATCGTGAGGCGATGGTGGGTAGGACTGCCCCCTTCTGGGGGGCGATAAGAATAAAACGCGTTGCCTCGGGCGGTTCCTCCAGGGTTTTGAGAAAGGCGTTGGCAGCGTGGGGATGCAGGAGATGGGCCCCCTGGATCACGAAGGTCAGGGATCGCCCTTTCATGGGTTTGAGGAAGGCTTTGGCAATGATCCCCTCGCGGACCTGTTTGATCTCGATCCACCTTTTCCCCGGTGCCGGCTCGACCTGATGAAAATCCGGATGGTTCCCCGCCTTGTAAAGGCGGCAGGAAGGGCAGGTTCCGCAAGCCAGGGGGCCGGATTCGCAGTTCAGACTGGCCGCCATCGCTGTTGCCGCCATGGTCCGGCC
>JAFGWO010000002.1 GCA_016937135.1 Pseudomonadota bacterium | reverse complement strand
GCCGTTTTTTCCATCCGGAGCCAGGGGATCCTCGGGGACAAATTCGTGGGGGTCGAACCGGGAGCCAGCGGGGATTTCTTCAAGCCCGGGGAGATGGTTTCAAAAACCAGGGCAGGAACCGATATCGACAGCCTCATGGACTCCCTTCAAACCGCCGGGCAGGATCTTTCCGCCATCCTGGCAAGCCTCCGCAACGTCATCGGCAGCGAGGAAGGGGAAGCATCCATGGGCGAGATCCTCCAGAATACGAGGAATCTGACAGCCCAGCTGAGCGGCCTCGTGACCGATAACCGCACAAAGGTAGACGAGATCATTGAGAACCTGGCTGATCTGACCGCCAGGCTGGACGGAATCGCCGAAGACAACAGGGTGGATCTGCGGGAGACCATAGCCAATATCCGGGAACTTTCCGAGAGCCTTCGCACCGACCTCCCGAGGCTGACGGCCAAATTCGAGGGAACAGCCGACCAGGTGAGCGGCGTCCTGTCAGACAACCGGGAGAACGTAAGGGAAACAATCGACCGGATCCGGAGGGATGCGGAGATCCTCGAGGAAACGCTGGGGTCCCTCAAGGTCATCGCCAGGCGCATCGAGGAAGGCGAAGGCACTGTGGGAAAACTCATCAATGAGGACGAAACCTACACCAGCCTCAACGAAACCCTCGGGAGCCTCAACAAGGCGATGAAAAAAGGGGAACAGCTGAAAATCAACGTGGATATCCACGGGAACTACATCCCCGAACTCGAAGGGACAAAGGGATACCTGACCCTCGACATCCAGCCCACCCCCGACAAATTCTACAGGCTTGAGCTCGTGGACGACCCGGAAGGAAGGCGGGAGTGGGAAAACAACACCACCGTCGTCACCACCGATCCCGGCGGAACAACCACCACCACCGTCACGGACAAGGTCACCTACTCGGACGAACTGAAATATTCCATTCAGCTGGGGCGCCGTTTCCACGACACCGTTTTCCGGCTGGGCTACATCGAATCCTCCTTCGGCTTCGGGGTCGACCAGTTCTGGGACAACGACAAACTCCGGTTCAGCATGGAGGCCTTCGAGATGGACAGGGACGAGAATCCCGTCGTCCGGGTGGCGGCGGTTTTCAAGTTCTGGGATTTCTTCCACCTGGACATCGGGGCGGAGGATATCGCCAACAGCGAGCGGGATACCCTCTGGTTCGTCGGGTTCGGGCTGTCCTTCATCGACGAGGATTTAAAATACCTTCTGGCCAAATCCCCCATCCCCTGATCCCATGGCCCGGCCCTCCAACGTTTTCGTCTGCCAGGCCTGCGGCAGCACCTCACCGAAATGGTTTGGCCGCTGTCCGGATTGCCGCACCTGGGGATCCCTGATCGAGGAAAAACGCGGCGGGGATGACAGGGGCCAGGCCTCCCCTCCCCGGTCCCCCGTCCCGGTCACGGATGTCCCGGCCGATTTTGCAGAAAGAATCCCTTCGGGCTTTTCCGAGCTGGACCGGGTCCTGGGCGGAGGCATGGTTCCCGGGTCCGTCATTCTCCTGGGAGGAGACCCCGGGATCGGAAAATCAACCCTTCTCCTTCAGGTCCTGGCCCGCATGGCGGCTTCCGGGACCCGGGTTCTCTATGTGACCGCCGAAGAATCCCTGCGTCAGGTCGGACTCAGGGCCGAAAGAGTCAACGCCGGCTCCCCGGAGCTCCTGATTCTTTCCGAGACGGATTTCGGCTCCGCCGCCGCGACGGCCGCAGAAATCTCCCCGACGGCCCTGGTCCTCGACTCGGTCCAGGCCCTCTTCAGCCAGGACATCGGTTCTGCTCCCGGCACCATCAGCCAGGTCAGGGAGATCGCCGCCCGGGCCGTAACCCTTGCCAAGGAACGGGAAATCGTCACCTGGCTCGTCGGCCACGTCACGAAGGAGGGCGCCATTGCGGGTCCCAAGGCCCTGGAGCACATGGTGGACACGGTTCTCTACTTCGAGGGGGATTCCTCCCACGCTTACCGGATGGTGAGATCGGTTAAAAACAGGTTCGGCGCCGCAAACGAACTGGCCTTCCTGGAGATGACCGGACAGGGGCTGGTTCAGCTGGAAGACCCGGCCGGTCTGTTTCTTCCCACCGCGGGGCGTCCCTCTCCCGGATCGGTCGTCGTCATGGGGCTCGAGGGCTCCCGGCCCCTCCTCGTGGAGGTCCAGGCGCTAGTGGCCCAGACCCCCTTTCCCAACCCCAGGCGCACGGTGTCGGGATCCGAACTCTCCCGCGTCCTCCTGATACTGGCCGTCCTTGACAAGCGGGCCCGGATCCGGACGGGATCCCTGGACGTCTTCGTCAACGTGGCCGGCGGTCTCCAGCTGACGGAGCCGGCCGCGGATCTGGGAATCGCTCTTTCCATCGTTTCCAGCATCATGGACAAAACGGTGCCGCGGACCACCGCTCTGTGCGGGGAAATCGGCCTTTCAGGGGAGATCCGCCCCGTACCCCGCCTGGAGGGGCGCCTGAAAGAGGCACTCAGGCTTGGTCTGAAAAGGGCCATCGTCCCTGCGCCCGGCAATGGAAAGCTCCCGGCCGTGGCGGGGATGGAGATCCTTCCCGTAGAGACCATCGAGGACGCCATTCAGATTCTCTTTCGATGACTCCCCTCGCCACAATCAGGAAACCCGGACAGTTTTTACCAACCCCTTTATGCGGATAGGCGCCCTCGACATCTCCCCTCCCCTCATCCTCGCCCCTCTGGCGGGGATCACCAACCTTCCCTTCCGGGTGGTCTGCCGCAAGGGAGGGGCAGGGATGGTGTGGTCCGAGATGATCAGCGCCCGGGCTCTCGCTTTCGGGGACCGGAAAACGGAGCAGATGGTTTCCTTTGACCCGGAAGAGCACCCCGTTGCGGCCCAGGTCTTCGGCCGGGATCCCGCGGAAATGGCCCATGCAGCCCGGTTCCTGAGCGCCATGGGCGCAGACGTTATTGACATCAACATGGGGTGCCCCGTCAGGAAAGTACTGAAAAGCGGGAGCGGGGCCCAGCTGATGC
>JAFGWO010000272.1 GCA_016937135.1 Pseudomonadota bacterium | reverse complement strand
GCCACGATGCTCAGCCCGAACTGAGGGGCCAGCTTGAGGAGCTCGGCGCGCCCGGAATCCCCGTAACCGTCGCTCACCGTGATGACGGCCACTTTTTCAATGCCTTTTTCCTTGAGGGTTTCGTAGATTTTTTCCACGGCCATGGTGTCGGACTGGGGCGTTTTAAATACCCATTCCTTCACGGGGACCACGATGTGGATGGATGCGGCGCAGGAGATGAGGGGGACTTTTTCCCTGGACACGAGATCGATAATGGCCATGCTGGTCCCCGAAGTCGTCGGGCCGATGATGACATCCACGTTATCCTTGTTGATGAGCTTGTTGGTGGCGGTAACCGTTTTCGTGGCATCCCCTTCGGTGTCATAGAAGATCAGCTTGACCGGTTTGCCGTTGATGCCGCCGGCCGCGTTGAGCTCCTCGGCCAGCATCTCGGCTGTATTCTTTTCCGGAAGCCCCAGCATGGACGCCGGACCCGTGGAGGCAAAAATGGCCCCGATTTTAAACTCCGAAGCCGCAGGTGCCGCGGAAGCCGCGGCGGCGATCATTCCCAGAACCAGAACCGTTATCAGAATCTTTTTCATCAATCTCTCTCCTCCCCCCCGGGGTTGTTTTGGTCCAATCCGGCCGGAAAACGCCGCCCGGGCATCGCATCGAGCGCGCTTCCCGAAAAAACCCCGCCCTTGACGCGGGGATCGATCCTGTCACTCACTGGGAAACAAGGCTCCAGTCGCCGTTTTTAACTTCCACCATGACCAGGCCATCGCTGTTTAATCCGTTATGATCCGTATCGCTGAAGGTGTAGACGCCCGCGACTCCGGCGAGGCCCCTGGTGCCTTCGACCTGGTCCTTGATGGCCTCCCTCGTTATTTCCTCCTTATCCTCGATGAGCCTTTCCAGAGATGTTTTCACGATCAGCAAGGCATCCCAGGCGTGCCCGCCGAAGGTCGAAACGGGTTCGTTAAACTCTTTTTCATAGGCGTCCCGGTACTCGATGAGGACCCTTTTCTGGGGATCGGAATCCGGGATCTGGTCGGCCACGACGATTTTTCCCACCGGCAGGAGTATCCCTTCGGATGCTTCCCCGGCGAGCTCGATGAATTTCTTGGAGGCAACCCCGTGGCTGTTGTAGACGGGCATGGTCATGGCAAGCTGCCGCATGTTCTTGGCGATGATGGCGGGTCCCGGGTTGGTCCCCCAGACGATGAGGGCCTGCGCGCCGGTTCCCTTGATCCTGGTCAGCTGAGTGGTCATGTCGGTATCCCCGGGGCCGAAGCGCTCCCTCGAGGAGATCCGGATCCCGAATTCCTCTGAATGCAGTTCGAGCATTTCCCGGCCGGAGTCCCCGAACCCGTCGGAGGCCGTCAAAATCGCCACATCGGCAATCCCCTGATACCTGAGGGCTTCAAAGATCCTCTTGACGATAAGGTCATCCGAGTGGGTCACCTTGAAAACGTACTCCCTCAGAGGGTTGACGATCTTGTAGCTGGAGGCGCAGGAAATAAGCGTCACCCCAGCCTCGTTGGCAAAATCCGCCACAGCGAGGGATGTCCCCGATGTGGTCGGGCCGATGATCGCGAGGACCCCGTCCTTTTCAACCAGCTTCTTCGCGGCGGTCAGCGTTTTGGTGGAATCTCCCTCGGTGTCATAGAAAATGACTTCCAAAGGACGGCCCCCTATCCCCCCGTCTTCATTGATCATCCGGACCATCATCTCGGCAGTCTTGCCTTCGGGCGCCCCGAGCATGGCAGCGGGTCCTGTAAGGGCAAAAACGGCTCCGATCTTGATACTCTCCTTTTTGGAGGAACATCCTCCGGCAAGCAAAAGGCAGCAAAAAACGGCGAATACGGACCTGGCTTTCAAATTATCCCTCCTGACCCTTTCTGTGTTTGCAGTACCAGACACTGATCCCCGGATTCCCGGTCAGGAACATCGGCCGGAAAACCTGAGATCTAGAGGTTATACAGCTTTTCCCTTGTGAGGACGTTGAAGTTGGCTTTGGGAAGAACGTTTATGGCCTTGTCGATGTTGTCGAAGCGGAAAATCAGGATGGCGTGGGTGCCCTTGCGGTATGCGTACATATACTCGATATTGATCTCGTTGACCCTGAGGATTTCCAGGAAATCGGCGAGCCCGCCCGGTCGGTCCGGGACCTCGATGGCCAGCACTTCATTTCTTCCGACGGTAAAACCCTCCTCTTTCAGGACTTCATAAGCCTTGTCGTTGTCGGAGACAAGGAGCCTCAGAATCCCGAAGTCGGCGGTGTCGGCGAGGGAAAGGGTCAGGATGTTGACCCCGGCGGCCCCGAGAATCCGGGTGATCTGGGCCAGCCGACCGGCCTTGTTTTCCATGAACACGGAAATCTGCTCGACTTTCATGATTTTACCCTCCGTGAGAATAATTCCAGATTTAAAATTACAGATTTCAGATATTTTTCAGTTTCTTTGCTGTTTTTTTATGTTCGGCTTTAAGCGTTTTTCTGGAATCTGAAATCGGGAATCTGGAATCTCGATTCTGGAATCGTTCGTCAGATCTTTCGCTCGTCGATCACCCTCCTGGCTTTTCCCTCGAACCTCTGGATGGTCTTGGGCTCGACCAGCCGGACCTTCGCCGATATCCCCAGGATATCCTTGATCTGCCCCTCGACCCGTTTTTCGAGGACTTCCAGGCCCTTGATCTCGTCGGAGAAAACCCGCTCGTTGACCTCGATCTGGACCTCGAGGGTATCCATGGTCCCTTCCCTGCGAACGATGAGCAGGTAGTGGGGTTCCAGACCCTCCATGTCGAGGAGAAGGCTCTCGATCTGGCTCGGGAAGAGGTTCACCCCCCGGATGATGAGCATGTCGTCGGTCCTTCCGCTCACCCGTTCCATGCGGACGTGGGTGCGGCCGCAGCGGCACGGTTCGGGGAAAAGACGGCTTATGTCCTTCGTCCGGTAACGGATCACCGGGAACGCTTCCTTGGTGATGGTGGTGAAAACAAGCTCGCCTTCCTCCCCGTATGGCAGAGGCTCTCCGGTGTCAGGGTCAATGATCTCCGGTATAAAATGGTCCTCGAAAATGTGGAGACCATTTTTGGCCTCGATGCATTCCACAGCGACCCCGGGCCCGATAACCTCCGAAATGCCGTAAATATCCACGGCATCGATCCCGAGCTTGGCTTCCACCTGCTGTCTCATGCTCTGGGACCAGGGTTCAGCCCCGAAGATCCCCACGCGAAGCTTGAGCCTTTCCTTGCTGACCCCTGCCTCAACCATGGCCTCGGCCAGCGTGAGGGCGTAGGACGGGGTGCAGGTCAAGACCGTGCTCCCGAAGTCTTCCATGAGCATAACCTGTCTTCGGGTGTTCCCTCCGGATACGGGCACAACGGTGGCCCCCAGCTTCTCGGCGCCGTAATGAAAACCCAGGCCGCCGGTGAAAAGTCCATAACCATAGGCGTTCTGGACCACGTCCCCTTTTTTGGCGCCCCCGCAGGAAAGGGTCCTTGCCATAAGGGAAGACCATGTGTCGATATCCCTTCTTGTGTAGCCGACAACGGTTGGCTTCCCCGTAGTGCCTGAGGAGGCGTGGATCCTGACCACTTCGTGGAGGGGAAGGGTGAAAAGTCCGAAGGGATAGTTATCCCTGAGGTCTGTCTTGTTGGTGAAAGGGAGGCGTTTCAGATCATCGAGGGTCCTGATTTTGGCTGGGGTCATCTTCGCCTTGTCAAAGGCTTCCTTGTAGAAAGGAACGGTGGCGTAAACCCTTTCCACGGTCTTTCGCAAACGGTAAAGCTGTAACGCCTCGAGGGCTTCCCGAGGCATGCTTTCGAATTCTTCATCCCAGATCATTCGGCTGTCCTCTCGATGATTTTAGTGAATTAAATGGTGTTCTATTCTTGTAACGGAACACCGTTTTCACGTCAAGGAAGGAATGAAAAAAGAGTTCAGAGTTCAGGGTTCAGGGTTCAGAGGGGTAAAACAGGACCTTAGCCGATTTTTCATGAACCATTTGACCCCGGACCACAATCTTCCAGGTTCGGGGTCGACATCTCAGGCGATGGGGTTAGAGCAACAAAATTGCCCCAGAAAAACGATAAACGCTGAACGTTGACAGGGTTGCAAAAAGTCCAATCGGGGACTTTTCGCTCCACGGAAAGGGAAAGTCGTTTTCCCTTTCCTCACGGATCAATGACTTACAACGCGAGTCCTTGATCCGGGCGCCCCGCGCGGGGCGCCCGGATGATTTTTTGCGAAGCCATCAACCTTAAACCCTCTCCCCCCCTGAACCCTGAACTCTCAACTTTGAACTTTTCCCCATCCCAGGG
>JAFGWO010000271.1 GCA_016937135.1 Pseudomonadota bacterium | reverse complement strand
TTCCCCCTGAAGCCGTCATCCTGAGCCTCGAGGCCACCATCACCAGCGCAAGGAATGTCCTCAAGGGAACCGTCACCGGGGTCCGCATGCGGAACGGATCGGTGGAGGTCACGGTCAACGCGGGCGAGGAATTCACCTCCCGCATCACCCCGGCCTCTCTGGAGAGGCTGGGCCTGCGCCTGGGGATGGAGCTCTACCTCTTCATCAAGGCCGAGGCGGTGAGGCTGCTGTAAAGCGGAAAAGGGAATAGGGGAGAGGGAAGAGGGAAGAGAGAAGCAGTCCATGGTCCAAAGTTCAGGGTCCAGAGGGAAAAAGGAAACCAGGGCGAAGGCTTTCTTCCCACTTCTCTATTCCCCCTTCGCCTCTGTTTACCAGCCTTAACGCAGAGGGGCGCCAAGGGTGCCCGCTCGGGCGCAATCGCTAAGAACCACAAAGGAGACCCCCTGTTAAAAATGGTTGGAAAACCCTCTTTTCCTTCGCGCTCCTTTGCGAACTGTGCCGCAGGAACGCCGCTTTCGAGCACCTTTGCGTTACAGCTTTGATTCGAGAGCCACAACGCAAGGGCTGCGGAGGAAAGCGAGAAGGAGCAGGGAACAAGTTGACTGCCCTTTCGTTGGACGTGGGACCCACCTTCGCATAAAGCTACGGCGTAGCAAACCTGGGACGTGGGACCTGCTTTTCCTTCTCCCTTCTGCCTCCTGGTTCTCTCCATCCCCTTCATCCCTGTTAATTCATGGGCCCTTGAGCCGAAGGGCTTGAAGGATCCACGATAAACGCTCTTCCCCTCGGGCCTTTGGTCTCTGGACTCTGGACTTTGGGCCTTGGGCTTTGGCCTTTGGGCTGGTCTTCCCACTTCCCAATTCCCTCTTCCCTTTTCTTCTCCCTTCTCCCCCTTCTCCCCCTTCGACAGGCTCAGGGCCTTCGGTCCTTCGACAAGCTCAGGACCTTCGGCTTCTCCCTTCTTTTTCCTTCTGCTAATATACCTTCCCATGTCCTTCTCCCACCTCCCCTATCTGGTCATGGCCGACCGGAAGGGACGCATCTTCGAGCATCCCCTCCTCCGGATGGCGGGCAGGAGCGGGCTTTCCGTGCGCCCGCCGCAGCCTGACGAGCTCATCCCCCTTCCTTCCGGTTCCGACCTTTACGTCCTGCCGGGACGAAGGCCTGTGGGCATCCACCCGGAGACGGGGAAGATCCAGGCAGTAAACACCTTCCGGAGAGAGCCGGTGACGGCCGTCTCCGTCTTCCTGCCCCCCGCCCACACGGGATACCTGACGGCAGCCTTCGAGAAAAGGGAAAGCGCGCTGGCCCTTCCCCTTTACGCCTACACAGCCCTGGGGTGGTCCGAAGAGGGTTTTTTCGCCGCCGCGGTGAGGATCGACCCGGACACAAGACAGGATCTCGGCCATTTCCCTAAAGGAAATGTGGATGTCCTCAACGCCGAGGCCCTTGTCCGGGAACGCCCCCACAACCGGCTGATTTCCCACCTTGCCCGCAACTGCTGCAAGGTCTACCGCTGTCCCGCGGCGCGGAACCTGTTTTTAAACCGCTTCGAGGCCCCCCTGCCCACATCCACCGCATGCAACGCCCGGTGCGTGGGGTGCATCTCCCTCCAGGAAAATCCCGGGGTCCCATGCAGCCAGGACCGCATGGATTTCATCCCCACCCCGGAGGAGGTGGCCGAGGTCGCCCTTTACCACCTTAACCGTGTACCGGACGGCGTGGTCAGCTTCGGCCAGGGATGCGAAGGGGAACCCCTCACCAACTGGAAGATCCTGGAAGCATCAATAAGGCTCATCCGGCAGGGAACGAAAAAAGGAACGATCAACCTTAACACCAACGCCAGCATACCGCAGGCGATAGCGGCCCTTTTCGACGCAGGGTTGACCAGCATCAGGGTCAGCCTCAATTCCGCGAGACCGCCCCTTTACCATTCCTACTTCCGGCCCGTGGGCTACAACTTCGATGATGTGGTCAAAAGCATGGAAATTGCCCGTGAAAAAGGCAAATTTATCAGCATAAACTATTTCGTTTTCCCTGGAGTCACCGACGAGGAAGAGGAGCTGGAGGCTTTCCTGTCTCTCTCGGAGAGGGTACAGCCCGACATGATCCAGTGGCGCAACCTGAATATCGACCCGGACCTTTACATCCAGTGCCTGGACTGGGAGCCGGGGACCGCCATGGGGATGAAGAACTTCATGGGGGCCATCCGCCAGCGCTTCCCGGAAATGCAGTTCGGGTATTTCAATCCAAGTGTTAAAAAAGGACCGGAAGAGGGAATAGGGAATAGGGAAGAAAAAATGGTAATCCCGCTCAAAAACCAAATCCCATAGAACAAACAGGTCATTTCTACTTCAACTCGTCAGCCCGGTTTTCCAACACCCCGGCGCAAATGCCCGGATGTCTCACGCCCGCTCCCCGGTCTCAGTCGCTCAAGCTCGCGCAAGAACACAGAAAAAAGCAGACATGAGGAGTTGATCCCCCTTGGTCCCTCCTTTTGTCCTTTTTGTGTTCGCTGTGTTCTCTGCCTGCCCTGCCGCCCTGAACCCGTTCCAAGGGAGGAGGGGGGAAAGTCAATACCATTCAGCACGAAGGCCAAAACCCAAGAAAAGTCCATCAGTTCTGCCGGGACTACCTTTCCTTTTCCTCTCCAATTCCTCATTTTCTGTTCCCTATTCCAGCTTTCCCACGCCCTTGCGCCACCACGATGTTTTCCTTCCCACTTCCCTCTCCCCACTTCTCTATTCCCAATTCGCTCTTAATTTCCCCCTCTTTCCTGCTTATTGACCGGAAGGTTCATTGCGAGTTATCTTTCCTTGTTATCTTTTCCCGAAGAAACCTGCGGGAAAACGAAAAACGGGTGGCCGTTCCTTTTTACTCGAATCTGTGTCCATATTGGAATGCTTCTTGCTTTAATAATTTAAATGGAACGTGAAGTTACATCTGCACTCCGTCCTATGGAGACCCTATTGAAAAAGGGAGAACGGTTCGTCGTCAATGTCGCGCCTGAGCTGGACATCAGCAGCATCGATTCCCTTTTCCAGAAGCTGAACGTCCTCTTCAAGGCCTCCATGGTGTACAGCCTCCGGCTGGACCTTCACTCCGCCATGAAGGTCATGCTGGACCTTGCCCGCGACCTGGCCGACTTCGACAAGGCCATCTTCTATCTCCTTGACGAAGAGGACAAATCTTTCTACGCGGAACTGGTCTGCGGCTTCGGGGAGAAGGTCCCCCCAAATCTGCGGAAGGGAAACATCTTCCTCGACTGGACCACCGAAAACCATCTTCCCATCCGGGTCCAGGAATCCGACGGTCCGGAAGTGGAAGCGGCTTTTGCCGAAATCTCCTGCCGCAGCGTCGTGTCCATCCCCATCATCGTGGAGAGCAACGCCCGGGCCGTCATCCAGCTCTTCAGCTCCAGGCCATACAACTTCACTGACGACAACATCCGCTTCCTTTGGATTCTGGTCCTCCAGCTCGAAGGGCTCTTCCACAAGATGATGCGGACGGAACCAGGGCTCGGGGAAGGAAAGGATCCTTTCACCGATCTTCCGATGAGGCCCCAGTTTGACAACGAGATGGAGCGCGAGTTCACGAGGTCCAGGCGAAACAACCGCCCGTTCGCCCTGATGCTCATCTCCATAGACAGGTTCAGTGAGCTGAGCCATCAGGCCGCTTCCTTTGGTGGAGGGATGATCCTCCGTGAAGTCGTCAAGCGGATCATCCCGATGGTTCGCAGGATCGACACCTTCACCCGGTATTCCGAAACGGGTCTGGCCATCCTTCTTCCCGAGACGGAGCTCGAACAGGCCAACGTTCTTGCCAACCGCATCAGGAGCCGGGTTTCCGGGGCGCCCATCAATATCCAGAGCGGCCTTTCCCAGGGGAGTCTCACCATAAGCATCGGGCTGTCCGGCTACCCCATGGCCGCGACAGTGAGCGACCTCCTGGCGGAAGCGGAGAAAAACCTCGAAAAAGCCATGGAAAACGGGGGAAACAGGGCTGTCAGCCGCTATTCCTCCAACGGCCACCTCGAGAAAAAACCCATTAGTCTTGACCTGCAGGAACTCCTCAACACCCTTGGCGCCGTCTTCGACATGGATCGTCTCCTGCGCCATCTGGTGGATTTTTTCTCCCGCCTGACCGAAGCCGACCGCGTGTCCATCCTTCTCCTCGATGAGACGGGCAACCGCCTCGTTTTCAAGCACGGCATAGGATTCCAGGGGTTCGAGGAAGATATCCAGAAAAGCGTCATCGCCGTGGAAGACAGCATCTGCGGCCAGGTGCTCAAGAAGAAAGAGCCTCTGCTGGTTGAAAACATCGACCTTTACATGGCCGACCGGCCAAAGCGGGGCATGCGCTATTCCAGCCCCTCTTTCCTGTCGGTTCCCCTTATCTATCAGGGAAAACCCATCGGGGTCATCAATTTCAGCAACCGTATCGACAGGGGTTCCTTCACCCGGGACGACCTGAACCTCATCCTGCCACACGTTCACACCATGGCCAGGCTCCTTGCCGAGGGAAAGCGGTTCCACGTGGTTCAAAAGGATTTCCTAAACGACACCGCCGATACCCTGCTCAACATCGCTGAGAACAAAAGCCCCTATCTGAAGGGGCACAGCGACCGCGTCTCCGAAAGCACTTACCGATTGGCCCGTTCCCTGAATATCCCTGACACGGAGGCTCTGAGGATCGCCAATGCGGCCCGGTTCCACGATCTCGGGCGCATCGCCATCGACGAATCCATCCTCAGCAAACCCGGACCGCTGGAGGCTGAGGAAAAGAATCTCATGCGCCAGTATCCCCTCTGGAGTAATCGCCTCCTGCAGAATTTCCCGAACCTCGAGGTCGACCTGGCGGCGGTAAGGACCCACCATGAACGCTACGACGGCAAGGGCTACCCCGACGGCCTCATGGGCGAGGAGATCCCCATAGGCGGCCGGATCCTGGCCGTCACCGACGCATACGATTCCATGATCCACGAGCGCCCCTTCCGGGAGGCCATGTCACACGAACAGGCTTTCGCTACTCTGGAGGAAGAGAGCGGGGCGATGTTCGACAAACGGGTGGTCAAGGCCTTCCGGGAAACGATTCAATAATCGACAATACTGATTTTATTGACTTTTTTAACATAAGATCGCGAATATCCTTTCAAGGAAAAGCAGAACCTAATAGTGGTAGTTTTTTTCCCAGGCACAAATCGGCTTAAGTGCGGGGAGGGATGACCTGCGAGTTTAACCCCGGAAATTGTTATAAAAAGGGTGCTTTTAAAGATAAAAATATTGGGATCAGCGGGCCATATTCGGCATAGTTTATGCTGTGCAATAGAAAAAAGAAGCCAGTTCTATTTCCCGGAAGGAGATGGAGTCATGAAGAGGTTAAAATTCACAGCGGCGCTTCTGGCCATACTGGCCTTTGCCGGGACTGGGTGGGCAATCCCTCTCGGTGAAGTTGGACTTCTGGATACCTACACAGGGGATTCGATATTTCTTGGAAATTCAGGAGATGGCGCAGAAGAAGCCTGGATTCAGTCCATACTCGGATCCGGATACACCCTGGACTACAAATACCCTTCAGACGAAATTGAAAATGCCTACCCTGAAGATAAATCGTTCGGGGATGTAGAATGGCTGCCGGTTGATGACGAATATTACTGGGCATGGGAATTCACTGACGGGTACCAACCGGAATATTTCTTCCTTAAGCTTGGAGTTGGCAGCCTTGGTGAAAGTGGTTCGGTACCGGACCATTTTCTGTTCCTTAACGAGGATGAATTGAATTGGGCGGTCGTTGACCTCTCAGCTTTGGGAGTTGAGTCTCTCGAAGCCTGGATGGTTGGACGGATCAGCCACATTGGCGGGACAGGAGGAACAACCCAGGTCCCGGAACCCGGCAGCCTTCTTCTCCTGGGCCTCGGCATGGTTGCCTTGGCGGGGGTGCGCAGGAAGCTGAGCTGAAATTCCCTTTCAATAAAAAAGCGGGACCGTAAAGGTCCCGTTTTTTTATTGAAGGCAAGACAAACAACCGATCAGAACCAGGAGAGTCCAGAGGTAACTTTTTTCACTTTTCCTGGCCGAATTAACAGGGATGGAGAGGATAAAAGGGGATAGGAAAAAGCAGGAATATCGAAGGAAGAAGGGACCTTAAGCCCCAACTCCACTCCAGGCCCCCGAAGAACGATCAGAGCATTTCAAAGGCAGCCTGGCGGCCTGTTTTTTCAAAACCTTGTTGAATAATCCGAAAACTGTTTCGCCCCTGCGCCCCCACGCCCTGACCCGATCACGCTTTTCTCTTTCCCTGTTCGCTTTTGGCTTTGCCGGGCCTTGACCGGGCCTGCCTTTTCGTTGTCCACTGGTCAGATGTTCAGTATGTCAAGAAACCAAAGTTTTCTAATCCTTGTCGCTGTGACGGCACTGATGCTTTTCGTTGGTCTCAGGCCTTTCGATTACCGCGTCCCG
>JAFGWO010000270.1 GCA_016937135.1 Pseudomonadota bacterium | reverse complement strand
CCTGTTCGAGCACCTCGTGATGGCCTCCTCCATCATCCGGCCGGCCGCCAATTCCTGGATCCAGGAATTCACGGCGAGGATGCGGGGAAAGCCCTGGAAATCCCTCCACCCCCTTCTCGATGACATCCTCGGCGAGACCTACGGCATCGCGGTCTACCAGGAACAGATCACCCGGATGGCCATGGCCCTTGCGGGCTTTTCGGCCAGCGAAGGGGACCTGCTCCGGAAGATCGTGACGAAGAAAAGCCGGGGTCAGAAGCTGGAAAATTACATGACCCGGTTTATCGAAGGCGCCGCGAGGCGCGGCATCAGCAAAGAGACCTCGTCTCTTTGCTGGGAGCAGATCCTCTCCTTTTCCGGCTACTCCTTCTGCAAGCCCCACTCGGCCTCCTATGCCCTCGTGAGCTGCAAGGCCGCGTGGCTCAAGGCCAATTATCCAGCCCCCTTCCTGGCTGCGGTCATCTCCAACCAGGGCGGCTTTTACTCCCCTTTCGCCTATCTGTCGGAGGCGCGCCGCGCGGGGGTCGGGATCCTGCCCCCCGACATCAATGCCAGCCGCTGGGAATACACGGGGAAAGGAAAAAGCATCCGCATCGGTTTCATGCAGATCCAGGGGCTTTCACGGGATACCGCGAAGGCCCTGATCCGGGAGAGGGAGGGAAAAGGGCCTTTTCATTCCTTCGCGGACTTTCTGAGGCGGATGCGCACCGGGCTGTCCGATGCGACCCTTCTCATCCGGGCAGGCTGTTTTGACGCCCTTGAGGGGATTTCAAAGCGTCCCGTCCTCCAGTGGATGAACCTTGCCGGACATCGGGAGCGTTCTCAGGCTGCCACACGGGATCTTTTCCATGATGGTCCGGGGAATATTCCCGAGGCTCCTCCTTACGATGAGAAAACCGTCCTTAATCAGGAGATCGACACCCTTGGGATGCTGGCGTCGCGCCACCCCCTGACCCTTTATTCCGAAACGCTGGGACGGATCAGGCTGGTGCCCGCCAGCGAGATGGGAAGGCACGTCGGGAAAACGATCACCATGGCCGGATGGTGGATTGCGGGGAAGCCGGTCAGGACAAAACACGGGGAACCCATGGAATTTGTGACCTTCGAGGACACGACAGCCACCTTTGAAGCCACCCTCTTCCCCGGAGCCTACGCCCGGTTCTGCCAAAAGCTGAACCGGGAAAGGCCCTTTCTCCTCCGGGGCGTCGTGGAAGAGCAGATGGGGACCCCGACGCTGAACGTCGCCTGGGTCGGGGTGATCGGAAAAACCTGAAAAAAGGGTTGTCTTATCCGTTGCGCCTGTCCCCGGCACAGGACAGGCAGCCCCCTCAGGTGGCCTGCTCCCCTTCCAGGAGGGGATAGGAACCGTCCTCATCATGCACTTCCCCGCCTGTCAGGGGCGGCGTAAAGACACAGACCATCCTTAAATCGGTTATGGCCCGCAGGATGTGTCTGTCATGGCGGTCAAGGGCATACATGGTTCCCGGCCCGATTTTGTAAACCTTTCCATCATCCAGGGATTCCACTTCCCCTTCCCCTTCGACGCAATACACCCCTTCAAGGTGATTTTTGTACCAGATATTGGTCTCGGTGCCCTCGTAAAGGATCGTGTCGTGGAAGCTGAACCCCATCCCGTCCTTGCCCAGGAGCATCCTGCGGCTGACGAAGGTCGGGGCATGGACCTCACGCCCGGTCCCGGCCATGTCCTTAAGGCTTCGAATAATCAAACCATACCTCCCGCAATTTTCGCTTTGTCCGTTCCCAATGCCTCTCCAACGCTTTCCTCGAGGATATCGAGCCCCGCTTCCAGCAGATCCTTCCCGGTGGTCAGGGGAGGAAGCAGTTTCACGACCTGGCCCTCTGACCCCGAGGTCTCGACAACCAGCCCCCGTTTAAAGGCGGCCTTTGTAACATCCCGCGCCAGAGACGGCTCCTTTTCGAAAGCGAGACCATGGATCATGCCCCGCCCCCGGTGCTCAAAGGGGGCCTCGCCCGCCCTCGAGAAGCGATCGCGCATTTCCCTTACCCGCGAGTCCATGAGCTGGCCCTGTTCTTCTATCTGGAACGTAAAATCCAGGCCCCTCCAGTATTCCTCCATGGCGCCTGTCGCGGAAATAAAGGCCAGGTTGTTGCCGCGGAAGGTGCCGCTGTGCTCCCCGGGCTTCCAGAGATCGTGTTCGCCGCGCAGAAGGACAATGGACATGGGCAATCCGTAGCCGCTCAGGGATTTGGAAAGGGTGATTATATCCGGAAGAATGCCGGCCCTTTCAAAGCTGAAAAAAGTCCCGGTGCGCCCGCACCCAACCTGGATGTCATCGACGATGAGCAGGATATCGTACTCCCTGCAGAGGCCCTGCAGTCGCCGAAGCCAGTCGAAGCTGGCTGTGTTCACGCCCCCCTCGCCCTGGACGGTTTCCACGATCACGGCGGCGGGCAGGCCCAAACCGCTGCTTTTATCCTGGAGGAGCCGCCGAAGATGATCCACCGTGTCCACTTCCGGGCCAAGGTACCCGTCGTAGGGCATGAAAGTCGCATTGCCCAGAGGCACGCCGGCCCCGTTGCGGAAATGCTGGTTCCCTGTGACGGCCAGCGCCCCCAGGGATACTCCGTGAAAGCCGTTGGTGAAGGATATGACGTTTCTTCGGCCGGTGACCTTTCGAGCCAGCTTCAGGGCCGCCTCCACCGCGTTGGTCCCCGTAGGTCCGGTAAACTGGATCTTGTATTTGTTCTTCCAGCGCCACAGGACGGTCTCCTCGATCACCTCTAACAGCTTTCTTTTGGCCTCCGTGGCCATGTCCAGACCGTGGAGCAGACCGTCCTTCTCCAGGTAAGCCAGGATCCTTTTTTTCAGGACAGGGTTGTTGTGCCCGTAGTTGAGGGTTCCGGCCCCGGCGAAGAAATCGATGTACTCGCGATCGTCCTCGTCCTTCAGGATCGACCCCTGGGCGGTGGCAAAAACAGCGGGGAACGAGCGGCAATAGCCCCGCACTTCCGATTCCATCCTCTCAAAAATTTCCATAATCCTCCCCTTTACTGGTTTGAATTTTAAATGGATCCCGGTTTCCGGCCGGCGCCGCCGCAAAACGGCCCGATCCTCAGGAGGCGCTCCTCCTCGTGAGACTGGTCGCCGGGAAAAATATTCGCCGGAAAGCCTGCCGTCTCGACCAGACGGCACCCCATCTCCCGCGCAATCGATGAAAAGAGGGCACGGGAAGGTTTGTTGGAGGGGGTCACCGTGGTCTCTAAAAAACGCACCCCGTCGCAGGATTCCCGCTCCAGGAGCTTGAGGAGCATCGACCGGGCCAACCCCTTTCCACGCTGGGATGAATGGATCGCCACCTGCCAGATAAAGATCTTTTCAGGGTCCGCCGGCCGACGATAGGCCGAAACAAAACCGACGATTTTTCCGTCCTCTTCGGCCACGACGGATGTTCCCGCAAAGTCACGGCCGATAAGGCAATAGGCATAGCAGGAATTAAGGTCCAGCGGCCGGCACTGGTCCACCAGCTCCCAGATGGCCCTTCCATCCTCAACCCGGGGCGCCCTGATCCGGGCTTTCCCGTTATCGGTCTTTTTCCCGAATTCTTCATTTTTCATTTTTTTCCCTGCACCACTTACCACACCGTTGATCATAAACGCCCCCTGGGATCTTTAAGGATAATTCAACAAATCCCGTTTTTCAGTTTATTTAGTTTCAGTTGAATGTATTTTATAAAAAATTATATTTAATTTGTCAAATTATCTACCTGAACAATTTGTTACAGAAAAAGGCTTTTTGTCTTCGCTGATCCTGAACGTTGATTTTTCATTTCCGGAATATTCCGACTCCGGAGAGAGGGACGGGCCACCCGGCTTCCCGGGAAAATCCCTTCTATATGGCTTAAAGGAAGCTTTAACAGGGTCTTATGGAGTGGAAAAAGAAAGCGGCGCCCTGGTGAAAAGTCCCGGGGAATTTAGTGCTGGACCCTGGAGGAAAGTACCGACCATTGAAAAAAATTTTCACTTCCGGTATATTTTCGTTTCAATTGAAAAGGTTCTAATTGAAATGATTTTCATGGCGAACCGGGGTCTTTTCAACAAACGGTCACCATGGCCCTGAAAATGGGATCCCGGTTTTTACCCGAAGGGGGAAACAAAATGGCTGAATTGTTTGTGGTAAGCGATACAGGGGAGAAGGAACTCACTCCGGTTTTGACGGACCTGGAGGAAAAGGGGCACGATGTTTGCGCCCTGTCGCCATCACCGGATTTTTTCTCATCGCTGGAATCGGAGGATGGGCCTGACCTGCTTCTTCTCGATCTTGAATGCGCCCCGGCAAAGGAGTTTTTCGACAGGGTCCTGAAAAACACGGGCCCTTTTCCCGTCATCCATTTCAAAATGGGGACGGATGCTGTAAAAAAAGGTGGCTTCGCCGAGATCAACGCCCTTTATCTGCCAATCGGGTGCGATCTTGATAAAACATTGGGCCTTATTGATTCCGTAATTTCAACCTGGCAGGAAGGAACGTAACTCCCCGTTGAATCCCGGCCGCAGGAGGGGTAGGGTACAAATATCATGAAAAGAAATCAGAACACCGCGGGTGTCTTTTCAGGCCCTGCCGGAGTTATGGAAAACGGGACCGCCGCCAACCCTCTTTCCCCGTACAGGACCCCGATACTCCAGTCCCTGCGGCGAATTATCCGTGCGGTGGAGCTCTATTCGCGCAAACTGTCCATCAGGTACCATGTGACGGGACCTCAGCTCGCCTGCCTTCTGGTCATTGCAGACCTCGGGCCGGTGACCGCCACGGGCATCGCGCGGGAGGTCCATCTCAGTCCCAGCACAGTGGTGGGCATCCTCGCCCGCCTCGAAGAAAAAGGCCTGATCCTCCGTCACCGGAGTGAACGCGACCGGCGGCAGATCCACATCATGCCCTCTGAAAAGGGACGGCACCTCGTCGAGCATGCGCCCTCCCCCCTCCAGGACACCCTCGCCCGGGCATTGAGCGGGCTAAGCGAACTCGAACAGGCTACGATCGCCCTCTCTCTGGCCCGCGTGGTCGAACTGATGGAGGCCCCGGAGGTAGACCCCTCCTCCATCTTCGAGATTCCTGGCAATTTCGATGATGAAACCGACCCCGGAAGGAACGACGGGGATCCTGGTTACTGACTGACATTAATGACAGGGTCGCAAAAAGTTCGATCCGGGACTTTTTGCGCAACTTAAAGGGAAAAGCGTCGTTTTCCCTTTCCTCACGGATCAAGGACTTGCAACCCGGGTCCTTGATCCGGGCGCCCCGCGCGGGGCGCGTTGATGATTTTTTGCGAGGTCATTATTAATAAACTGTAAGGAGAAACAGGAGGCAGCAATGGAACGATTTCTGGATAAAGCCGTGGAATGGGCGAGCACATCGGGCATGTCCCTCATAACTGCCCTGCTCATCCTGATCCTGGGTATCTGGGCCGCGAAGATCATCAAGGGAATTACCCGGCGGGTCCTTACGAAGCGGTCCGTCGAGCCGACCCTCGTGAAGTTCGGGACAAATATCCTCTATGCCGTTCTGGCCCTTTTTGTCATTATCGCCGCCCTGAACCGGATCGGGTTCCAGACCACTTCCATCATCGCCGTCCTGGGCGCCGCCGGCCTGGCCGTCGGCCTGGCTCTCCAGAATTCCCTGGCCAATTTCGCCTCTGGCGTCATGATCCTCATCTTCCACCCCTTCCGGGTCGGAGATTTCATCGAAGGGGCCGGCGTCGCGGGGGTCGTCGAGGAGCTGGGGATCTTTGTCACGGAGCTCCTGACGCCCGACAACCAGTCCATCTTCGTTCCCAACGGCAGCCTCACCTCCGGGAATATCACCAATTACTCGAAAAACCAGAAACGGCGAATGAACCTCACCATCGGGGTCGGATATGGGGAAGACGTCCGGCAGGTCCGCGAGGTGCTTCTCCAGACAATCACAGAAGACCCTCGTGTCCTGAAAGATCCGGAACCCCAGGTCGCCGTCCTGGAACTGGCCGACAGCAGCGTCAATTTCGCGGTACGCCCATGGGTCCTTTCCTCGGATTACTGGGACGTCTATTTTGACCTCATGCAGAAGATCAAGCTGCGTTTCGACGAGAAGGGCATCGAGATCCCATTCCCGCAGACGGATGTGCATCTCCACCAGGAAGCGTCGAAGCCGGCAGCATGAGGAAAACGGGGGACACATAAAATTTCCTGTAAGAACCGAAGAAGCAGGTAAAATAAACTCCCGGGACCCGGCACCAGCCGGGTCCTTCTCTTTACCAGATGGACTTTTTTGTTTTTTCCTTTCCACTTTTTCCTTTCCCCTTTAAACTTCCCCTGCTTTAACATCCAGCGGGACGCCTGGAACGGACTTGATGAAAAAGGGCACTTTAAAAGCGGATCTTCTCCTCCTCCTGACGGCGGCCATCTGGGGGTTTGCCTTCGTGGCCCAGCGGGCGGGGATGGAACATGTCGGCCCTTTCCTGTTTAACGGACTCCGGTTCGCCCTTGGAAGCCTTTCCCTGGTGCCTCTCATCCTGTATTTCCGTAAAAGAGGGAATCCATCGGAAAGGGAAACGCCCAAAAGTCCGGGCACCCTTCTCGCGGGTTCCCTGGCGGCCGGGATTATTCTCTTCGGGGGAGCCTCCCTTCAGCAGGTGGGCATCGTCTACACCACCGCGGGGAAGGCCGGGTTCATCACGGGGCTTTACGTGATCCTGGTCCCCATCATCAGCCTGAAATGGGGGCCAAGGACCTCCGCGGGGACCTGGGCAGGCGGAATTCTGGCGGCCGTCGGACTGTATTTTCTCAGCATAAACAAAAATTTTTCCATTCAGTGGGGTGATTTTCTCGTTCTTTTGAGCGCCTTTTTATGGGCGGCCCACGTCCTTTGGATCAGCTGGCTTTCCCCCCGGATGGACTCCCTTGTCCTTGCCGGCACCCAGTTCGCGGTCTGTTCCATCCTTAGTCTGGCCGTTGCCTTTCTCAGGGAACCCGTGGCCTGGCATCTGATCCTGGAGGCATCCACCCCGATCCTGTACGGGGGGCTGTGCTCCGTCGGGATCGCCTATACCCTTCAGATCATCGCCCAGAAGGAGGCCCATCCGGCACACGCCTCGATAATCCTGAGCATGGAGGGCTCTTTCGCTGTCCTCGGCGGATGGATCCTCCTTAACGAGAGCATGAGCGCGCGAGGCCTTTTCGGTTGTCTGCTGATGCTCCTGGGCATGATAATCTCCCAGCTCTGGAATTATATCTCCCTTCGGCGCGCGCGGCGGCTCTCCCTTTAGGAGCCCCATCAAACCCATATTCCGGGCCCGGGACAGGATCTTTAAAGGGACCGGCGATTGCGCCTGCTGTCATTTTCATGGTATGGGAAACGATACGTTTTTTTATGGCGTTCATTTAACATTGATAGGGTCGCAAAAAGTCCGATTCGGGACTTTTTGCGCAACGGTTAGCGAAAAGTGTCATTTTCGCTTTCCTTACGAATCAAGGACTTG
>JAFGWO010000269.1 GCA_016937135.1 Pseudomonadota bacterium | reverse complement strand
CCATGAGGGTGTGAACGTATTCATCGTACAGATCATATACCCTGGAATCGATGATTTCATTTTTCATTTTGACCTCCGGAAAACTGATGGACTGTTGGAGCGACAGAAAACGGGTTTTTCATAATCATTTTACCACCAATAATCTATCCGGGCCGGCTGCGGACAGATGTTACCCCGGAGACAGGCAAATAAACAGGGTCACGGAGTGAATTGTGTCGTGTCTGACAATTAGAAATGGATGTGCCGGGATTCATGCCTTGACCCCCATTTGCCATTCGCGACCCCTAACCCGCAGAATTCAGGGGACTTTCAATAAGGAGCAATGGATATTCCAGGAACAGTTGATTTAAACGTGTTGACGCAGTTCCCATTCCATCGCTCCGGAATCCGGCCCGCCTTCCGTGGTGCCCGCCGAATGGGGGAAGGGTCAATGGGGCCATAGTCGTACGTTAAAAAGACCGGACACGGGTGGCCAGATAGTAAGCATCGTCTTCCGGGCCTGCATCCTAAAAAGCCAAAAGGCCGCCCATATATCCTGCAGTATACTGAAGAGGCTTCAGGAGCAGGGTACTTGCCCCTCAAGTGAAAACCCCAGACGTCTACCCCGGTGTGAACCGTTTTGAGAAAATTGACTACCGAAAAAGGGTTTTTATGTTCTTTAAATAAAGGGGAAGTCATTCCTCGCGAATGTTTAATAGACAAACCCGTTCTTTCCTGTTCTATACTTGGAATGGTTTGAAGAGAAATTCCCGGCAGCTTCTGCCATACCAGGGTAACTTCCTTCAGAAAGTGTAAAAGAAGGATTCAGTCATAGCCTTCCTGTTATATGGTTTAAGGGGCAAGGGGGGACTTCTGCGTTTCCGGAAGCATTTGCTTGCTGGAAGAAAAGGAGGAGGTCATGAAGCGCATAGGAATGTTGATGATGCTGGCGGCAGGATTTGCGGCAGGGATCACGTTCGTTTATTCCTGCGGGGGCAGTTCATCCTCGGCAGCGACGACGGTGACCGAATATCTTTCCCTTAATGGGGCCGCTTTTCAGCCTAAATACAGCGGGTACGATTATGATATCGGTTCTGACGGAATCTGGAACAAGGATGGGCTCAGCGAAGACTGGGAAGCCCCTGTCATTCTTCCCCATAACGCGACAATTAACTGGGTAAAAGTATATTGGACGGATAATAATGCGGTGGAGAATCTGAGGTTTCAACTGAGGAAATACACCCCATCCGATTCTCTCGTAGAAACAATTGTTCTCGGGACGTCCAATGAAACTGCTAGCTTGGGAAGTACTGTTGATGACACTGTCGATCAACCAATAGTGGATAACGAAAGCAGCACGTACACCCTCCTGCTGACAATACCAACCAGTGATATTGTCTTCAGAATGGCCGTGATCGAATATGAACATACATTTTAATTATTTGAGTATGCAAAGGCTGAAGTAGAAGCCATGCCCATTAAAAAGGCCCCATCATAAGTTGGGGCCTTTTTTGTAAGTCCGGAATTCAATGTCCAGAGTTAATGGAAATTCCTCGGATTTCGGGCGGGCGACTGACAACTTCCTTTTCAAAAGACTGGCGGAAATTCGGATCATTCGGTTGTGCAGTAGGGCCTGTGGAGGCCACCCGTGAATGGAATCAACTGCCCATTTTTAAACCCAGTCACGCCCTGAATCTGCCGAAGGTGCACACCAAAGAAGGACCCGCCCAAATGTCTGAAACACATCCCTTGAATTTTCTTCATTTTTGTTATTTTGAGATAAGGGAGCTTGGCTATTTCAGGGGCCGCTTGTTGTGATAGCGTCAATCGCCGCATCGGCCGATACCCGCCCGGGTCATTCCATAAGGGGGTAATGATTCATCTTTTCGATGCAAAAATATAATGCCATCGCCGAGGCACAAAGAAAACCCCTTCGCGTTAAAAACGGGAAGGGACTTAACATTCCGGAATTGATCCGTCTTGGAAGTCTGGCGGCGTCGAGCCACAACACCCAGCCGTGGAAGATACGGATTGAAGGCCAGGCGCTGGAAATTTTCCCCGACCTGTCGCGGCGGTGTCCTGTTGTCGATCCGAATGATGCCCATCTTTTTAAAAGTCTGGGGTGTATGGCCGAAAATATCAGAATCGCAGCCGCGTCGCAAGGCTATGTCGCCGACATATCGTTTCGGGAAGATTCCGGGATGGTGCGGCTGGAATTCCTGACGTCCACATCCGCTGAAAGTGATGATCTTTTTTCGGCAATTCTGAAGAGACAGTGTACGAAAACACCTTTCAGCGGAAAGCCGCTGGAGCCTGATCATCGCCGTGCACTTGAGCTTTCTGCCAGAGGGAACGGAGTACGAACGATCATTATGGAAGATAAGTCCCGGTTGGAAACTATCATCGAATTCGTTGCCCAGGGCAACGGTGAGCAGTTGTCCGATCCTGCCTTTCAAAAGGAACTGGCTTCATGGATCCGTTTTAATCCCGCCGTCGCCATAAAGTTCAAGGACGGTCTTGCCGGACATCTTGCCGGACAGCCTCCGCTGCCTCAGTGGCTGGGGAAGGCCCTTCTGAATTTCGTGCTGACGCCGAAAAACCAGTCTGACACTGATGCCGTGAACATAAGAAGTTCGGCGGCTGTCGTTGTTTTTATCACGGAGGACGACAACCCGCCTGCCTGGGTGGAAGTCGGCAGGGTTTATGAACGTTTTGCTTTGAAGGCTTGTGCCCTGGGAATCAGAAATGCTTTTATCAACCAGCCCATCGAAGTCAGGAAGATCCTGCCGGAGCTCAATTCATGGCTTGGCCTGGAAAAGGGAAAAGCTTCCCTTGTAATCAGGATTGGCTATGGTACTGAGGCACCATTTAGCCTGCGCCGCCCGGTTGAAGAGATCATCATCCAGGATAACGCCATGTGATCATGCCACAGGGACGCGGAGGAGGGTTATCCAGCGCTGAAACAGCAAAGACAGGTGCCGGTCTGGACGCTGTCGAGTTTTTTCCTTTTAATTTGAATCCATCCCGCCGTGGCAGGATATAATGCCCCCTTTGGCGGGGTTGCTGGTTCATTTGTTTTCCGGGGCTTTATGGGAAGAACGAATTTCCGCCCCGGGAAGCGGTATTTGTTGGGCAGGCCCGCCGGATGCGGAACATGTGGATTTAACGGCTCCAAAAACAGCAAAGAGTCAGGAGATATGGAACTCTTCTATCTGGGCATGGTCGTTTTCATCGCCGGGTTCACCCAGGGGCTGTCCGGCTTCGGATCTGTCCTCATTGCGCTTCCGCTCATAGTTTTGTTCTGGGATGTCAGGACAGCCGTCCCGCTGGTAAGCCTTCTGGCTATCTGCAACACGACGATTTTAAGGATCCAGCTCCACGCCCATGTCCGGTATAAAAGGATCGTCCCTCTTTTTATCGCCGCCGTTCCCGGCATGGTCCTCGGGGCCCAGCTGCTAAAGGCAGTCCAGGCCCGGTACCTGGAAGTCCTCATAGGCTTGCTGCTGACCACATTTTCTCTTTACCTCTTTATTTCCAGGCCCCGCGAGAAAGAGCTGGGTGGTGTCTGGAAATGGGCCGCCGGGTTCCTGTCGGGCATCCTGGGCGGAAGCATCGGCGCCAACGGCCCTCCTGTGATCATATACACCTCCCTGCAGCCGTGGGAAAAAGACCCTGTCAAATCTACCCTGGTCGGCTATTTCATGATCGCGGGAATCGCCATCAGTTCCATCCACGCGGCCTTCGGGCTGATAACTGCCGAAGTCCTCCGGCTTTTCGCTGTCGGTTTCCTCCCCGCCACGGCTGGATTGCTGGCCGGTTCTCACATCTACAGCAGGATGAATTCCGGCGCCTACAGGAAAGCGGTGATTTTTCTTCTCTTTGTGATGGGGATGTACATGCTGGCCAGAGTTGGACTGAAGATCTGGTGACAGGGCGGCGCGGGGAATGGGAGGCCTTAGGGTCCAGAGTCCAGAGTCCAGGGTCCAGAGTCCAGAGTTCAGGGTCCAGAGTCCAGAGTTCAGAGTCATGGAGTCCAGGATGCGGATTAAATGGTAAAGGGGAATCAAATGAATTTCGAGTGGGCGGTTTTGTGAGCCTGGCGGCGGCAGGTTGTTTCGAAGGTCTCCCGACGTTTTCCGGGGCTTTTGCCGGTTTTTCCATGTTAATATATGGACAGTTTCCTCCAAGACCCGGGGAGATTTTTTACTGGATGCCGGTGCGCCTCTGGAATGCGGCCAGTGTTCATTTTCAGCCGCGCTGTTTTTTTCGGTTTGTTCCCGGCCAGGCGGCCTCAGGGGTCCCGATTCAGGTTGCATTTCCCCTGAATTATTTATACTTTCAACAGGTTGTTGAGTCACTCCCGCTTATTAAAAAGGACTCGCGCAGCGCCTACTTTTCAGTGTGATCCCTTTCCAAGGAGGTTCCCCCATGCACAGGCAACTGATCAGATGTTTGGCTGTTTTATCGGTCATTTTCTTCGGGTTTGCCGGCGTCGCCGCGGCGGCTGAGGTCGTCCTTTACTCCTCCAACCCTTCCGAGCTCCTCGACCTGGTGTCGCAGGGTTTCGAGGCGAAGACCGGCATCAAGGTTTCCGCCGTCCGCATGGGCACGGGTGAGGCGATGAAGCGGATCGCCGCCGAAAAGGACAGGCCTCTTTGCGACGTCTTCTGGAGCGGCGACTCGGCCGTCCTGGAGAATGCCAAGGAGAATTTCCAGAGCTACAAATCCCCCGAGGCCGCGGCCCTTCCGGCGGGCTACGTAGAAAAGGATCACCGCTGGACGGCCAGCAACGCCCACGTGATGATCATCATGGTCAACAAGAGCCTCGTCAAGGCCGAAGATATGCCGAAGGCCTGGAAGGACCTCTTCGACCCCAAATGGAAGGGCCAGATCGTCGTGGGGAACCCTGAAAAATCCGGATCGTCCTATGCCCAGGCCTACGGGATCTACAAGCTTTACGGCTGGGACGGGATCAACAAGCTCATCGCCAACGCCAAGATCCTCGACAGTTCCAGCCTGATATACAAAGGCGTGGCCGCCGGGGAATATCCCCTGGGCGTCACCATGGAGTATGCCGCCCACCGCTACATCGCCGGGGGCGACAAGAACGTAGGGATCATCTATCCTGCCGAGGGAGCTTTCGTCGCCCCCGAAGCCGCGGGAATCGTCAAGAACTGCCCCCACCCCGAAGAGGCGAAGAAGTTTCTCGATTATCTGATCAGCAAGCCGGTCGTGGACGAGATCTTCGCCCAATTCTCCCGCCGTCCCGCCCGCCTCGACGCGGGTGCTGCGGAGGGATTGCCCGCCCTGCAGGATATCCCCACCCTCGAGAGCTTCGATCCCATGGAGGCCGACAAGCTCCAGAAGGAAATCCTCGCCAAATGGAAGGAGATCGTTCTTTCCAAATAGGCGCATGCGTGTCGAACTGAGCCATATCACCAAATCCTTCGGCCCGCTTCGGGCGGTGGATGATGTCAGCCTGACGATCGAGGAGGGTGCTTTCTTCACCCTCCTCGGTCCCAGCGGCTGTGGGAAAACCACGCTGCTCAGGACCATCGCAGGCTTTTACCATCCCGAAGGGGGCGAGATCCGCTTCGGCGAACGGGTAGTCAACCATATTCCGGCCCACCGCCGGGAGACGGGGATGGTGTTCCAGAACTACGCCCTTTTTCCCCACCTGAATGTTTTTGACAACATCGCATACGGCTTGAGGGTGAGGAAGGTCTCAAAGGCCCAGATCGCCGAGAGGGTCGGCAAGATAGTACAGGCCGTCCAGCTCCAGGGGATGGAGCGCCGCAGCCCGAGCCAGCTCAGCGGGGGGCAGCAGCAGCGGGTGGCCCTTGCCCGGGCCCTCGTCATCTCCCCGCAGATTCTTCTCATGGACGAGCCACTCTGCAACCTCGACGCAAAGCTCCGGGTGAGCATGCGCGAGGAGATCAGGCGCATCCAGAAAGAACTCGGCATCACCACCATCTACGTCACCCACGACCAGGAAGAGGCGATGGCCGTCTCCGACCAGATCGCCATCCTCAACCGCGGCCGTTTAGAGCAGATAGGGGCCCCTTTCGAGATCTACTACCGGCCCGAGAGCCGGTTTGCCGCGGAGTTCATGGGGAACAGCAACATCCTGGAGATGGAAGTTACGGGATATGATGAAGCGCATTCCCGGATCAGCGCCAGGATCGATGGGCGCAGCTTCTCCCTTGCCGGGGAAAGGCCGGCCGGGTCCCGCATCATCCTGTCGGTTCGGCCGGAATGGATCCGTGTCGTGGGGAACCCTTCCGGCGGCGAGGAGAATCTGCTTTCAGGGACGATCCTGAACAGTACCTTCCTGG
>JAFGWO010000036.1 GCA_016937135.1 Pseudomonadota bacterium | reverse complement strand
CTTGGCGCCTTTCGGGGCCTGGAGCACAGGATGGAGCTGGTGGGGCACGTCAGGGGGGTCCCTGTCTACAATGATTCCAAGGGGACCAACGTGGGAGCGACCTTCAGGTCACTGGAGGGCATGGGCGGGCAGGTAATCCTCATCCTGGGAGGGAAGGACAAGGGCGCCCCCTATGATCCTCTCGTGGAGCCCATCCGGCGAAAAGTCGAATTCCTCATTCTTCTCGGGGAAGCGGCGGACCGGATGGAAGAGGCTTTCCGGGGCACGACGAAAATCCTCAGGGTTAAAACCCTCGATGACGCCGTCAGGGAAGCCGTCAAGGAGGCGAGGCACGGCTGCGAGATCCTCTTTTCGCCGGCCTGTTCCAGCTTCGACATGTTCACAAGCTTCGAGGAACGCGGCCGCGCGTTCAAGGAGGCCGCCGCCAGATATATGGAGATGGGAGAATGAGGCACCTGCGGCTCGACCCCGTCATCGTCATAGCCGTCCTGGGCCTTGCCATCCTGGGGATCGTCATGGTCTTTTCCGCCAGCGCGATCCGGGCGGATCTGGAACACGCGGATGACTATTTCTATTTTAAAAGACAGCTGGTTTTTCTGCTCCTCGGCCTCCTGATCATGGTGGGAGCTGCCGCCGTTCCCTACGAGTTCTGGGGGAAGGGGGTTATCTTTCTCCTTGCGGGGACCACCCTCCTCCTCATTCTGGTCCTGACGCCCCTGGGCCATACCGCCAACAACGCGACTCGATGGTTCCGGGTGGGACCGGTTTCCCTTCAGATCGCCGAGTTCGCCAAGCTCATCGTGGTCGTGTATTTTGCCCGCTATCTTTCCGCCCGGGAAGAACGGATACAATCCGGATGGAAGGTCCTCATCCCTCCCTCGATCGTTCTCGCCGGCCTATTCTTCCTGGTGGCCAAGGAGCCGGACCTCGGGACCGCCCTTTTCATCATCATGCTCGGGTGCACCATGCTTTTCATCGCGGGCGTCCCGAAAAAAGTCCTTGCCGTCATCGGGCTGACTGCGGCCCCAGTCATAACGTACCTCATCGTGTCTGAAAATTTCCGCATCGAGAGGATCAAGGCGTTCCTCGATCCCTGGAAGGAATACAACGGGTCGGGCTTCCAGTTGATACAGTCTTTCGTCGCCTTCGGGAACGGCGGTCTTTTCGGGGTCGGCTTCGGCGAGGGAAAGAGCAAGCTGCTTTTCCTCCCGGAGTCCCACACGGATTTCATCCTGGCTGTCATCGGGGAGGAGCTGGGCTTCGCAGGCGTCATAGCTGTCCTGTTTCTCTTCGGGATGTTCGTAGTCAGGGGGATCTGGACGGCTCTGGGGGCCCCCGACAGTTTCGGCACCCTGCTGGCGGCCGGCCTGACCCTGATGATCGGGATCCAGGCGGTGATAAACAGCATGGTGGTCCTCGGACTGCTCCCCACCAAGGGACTGCCGCTGCCTTTCATCAGCTATGGGGGGTCTTCCCTCATGACCTCCATGATCGCCGCCGGGATCATCCTGAATGTGGCGGGAAGGAGCACCTCCTCATGAATCTGGTCGTCGCCGGAGGGGGGACCGGAGGGCATCTTTTTCCCGGCCTTGCCCTGGCTGAGGAGTTCATCAGGCAGGCGCCCGGAACCAGGGTGACCTTCATCGGCGCGAAGAGGGGCCTCGAAATGACCGTAGTCCCGCCCCTGGGCTATGACCTGGTGGTCCTTCCGGTAAGGGGGGTCATGGGAAGCGGAATCTTCAAGGGGTTCGGACACGGATTGACCCTGCTGTGGGGGGCGATGCGGGCCTTCGCGGTTCTGGGGAGGGTGAAGCCGGATCTGGTTATCGGCGTTGGGGGATACGCGTCGGTCCCCGCCGTGCTGGCCGCCTTTGCGAGGGGCGTCCCGTGCTCCATCCTCGAACAGAACGTCATGCCCGGGCGGGCAAACCGGATCCTGGCCCATCTCGTCCGACGGATCTACCAGGGGTTCGGCAGCCGAAGCGCGGTTTTCCCCACGGAAAAGACCGTCATCTCGGGAAACCCGATAAGGCCCGAGGCGCTGCCTCCCCCGGGTCTCGTGCGGCCCCCGTGGCGCAAGAACCTGCTCATCCTGGGAGGAAGCCAGGGCGCGAGACAGATAAACGAGCTTGCTTTGGATTTTGTGCCCCGCCTTAAAGAGCGCTTTCCGGACCTTTCCGTGACCCACCAGACCGGGCCGGCCCACGAGGAGAGGGTCCGTCTGGGGTACGGGGATCTGGAAGGGGTAACGGTGGTCCCGTTCATAAAGGAGATCGCCCGGGCTTACTCCGATGCCGATCTCTGCGTTTCGCGGGCAGGGGCGATGGCCGTCTCGGAACTGGCGGCGTCAGGGCTGCCGGCCATCCTGATTCCCTACCCGCAGGCCGCGGGGGGCCATCAGGATCTCAACGCCAGGTGGTTTGAGGAAAGGGGAGGGGCGGTCACCGTCTATCCTGAGGAGGCTACGGGGGACCTGCTGTTCGAGAAGATCGTCGGGATCTTCGAAACCCCGGGAGTCCTTGCAGAGATGGCCGACTCCGCCGCAAAGGCCGGGGTGCGCGACGCGGCGGCGAGGATCGTGAGGGGGGAACTGGAGAGGTTGGGGAAAAAGGCAGAATAGGGAATAGGGAAGAGAGAATAGAGAAGAAGGAGCAGGGAAGTTGGAAGGGAGAAGGGAAGGAGCAGACGCGGGGATCAGGGGACGCGGGGAAAAAGTGACAGGGGATCGGTTGCCGATTACCGGTCATTCACCCCAAACCACCTGAAGCCAGACCGCCAGGCACGATTCCATTCCCTCTTCCGGGCGACAGGGAACTGAGGAGCTGAAATTGGTCAAGCTGCGAAAAACCCGCCACATCCACTTCGTAGGCATCGGCGGGATAGGTATGTCAGGGATCGCGGAGGTCCTGTGCAACCTGGGGTACCAGGTCAGCGGGTCGGACCTCGCAGCGAGCGATACCGCCCTGCGGTTCCGGGATCTCGGATGCACCGTCAGCATCGGGCACGAGGGGAAAAACATCGAGGGGGCGGATGTGGTGGTCATCTCCTCGGCGGTCAGGGGGGACAACCCGGAGGTCGTGGCCGCGAGGCAGGCGGGCATCCCGGTTGTGGCGCGGGCCGCCATGCTCAATGAGCTCATGAGGATGAAATACGGGATCGCCGTCGCGGGTTCCCACGGGAAGACGACAACCACCTCCATGATCGCCACCATCATGGGGGAGGCCGGGCTGGACCCCACCATGGTGATCGGGGGCAAGCTCCACAGTCTGGGAACCAACGCGCGGCTGGGCGAGGGGGATTATCTCGTCGCCGAGGCGGACGAGAGCGACGGTTCCTTCCTGCAGCTGACCCCGACCATCGCCGTCGTCACCAATATCGACAGGGAGCACATGGACCATTACGGGGACTTCGAGAACCTCCGGAATGCTTTTCGGACTTTCGTCGAAAAGGTGCCTTTTTACGGGAGGGCGGTCCTGTGCCTGGATGACAAGGAGGTGGCCGGACTTCTTGCCGATCTCGACCGGCCCACCATGACCTATGGGTTGACCCCGCAGGCCGACGTGAGCGCCGTCGAAATCCGGAACGAGGGTTTTTCCACCTCCTTCACGATCCTTCATGAGGGGGAGCCCCTCGGCCCGCTTACCCTGCCCGTGCCCGGTCTGCACAACGTCCTCAATTCCCTGGCGGCCGTCGGTGTTGCCCTGGAACTGGAGATCCCCTTCGCGGCCATCGCGGGGGCTTTGGGTTCCTATTCGGGGACTCAGCGCCGGTTCCAGTTCAGAGGCGAGGCCGAAGGGGTCAGGGTCTACGATGATTATGCCCATCACCCCTCGGAGATCAGGGCCACCCTCAAGGCGGTCCGAGGCGGATGGAAGGGCCGGGTGGTCGTTCTCTTCCAGCCCCACCGGTTTTCCCGGACCAGGGACCTTCTCCCCGAATTCGGCACGGCCTTCCATTATGCGGACCGGGTTTGCGTCTGCGACATCTATTCCGCGGGGGAAGACCCCATCGAGGGCCTCTCCGGAGCCGATGTCGCCGTCTCCATCGCCAGTCACGGTCACCGGGACGCCGGGTACGCCGGAAGCTGGGAAACAGCTGTGGGGCAGATCCTGGAGGACCTCGCGGAAGGGGACCTCGTGTTGACCCTGGGCGCGGGGGATATCTGGAAGGCGGGGGATCAGATCCTCGCCGGTCTGGAGGGACGGAAGTGAAGGCCCTGGCAGCCCGCCTGCGCGAAAAGGGGTTTGCCGGGGAGATCCTGGAGAAAGAGCCCCTGGCCCGGCACTGCAGCCTCCGTGTGGGGGGTGAGGCGGCCCTGATGGCCGTCCCGGGAAATATGGAGGGCCTGCGCCTGGTCACGGAAGCGCTGGCGGAAAGCGGGGAACGGTGGCTGGTCCTCGGGGGCGGAACAAACGTCCTTTTCTCAAACGGCGGTTTTGCGGGTTGCGTGATCCGGATGGGCAAGGGATTTTCACAGATCCGGATGGAAGGAGAAACGGGGATCTTTGCCGGGGCGTCGGCTCTCCTTTCCTCCCTGGTGGTTTTCGCAGGGGAAAGAGGGCTCGAGGGGCTCGAATGCCTTTCGGGGATTCCG
>JAFGWO010000268.1 GCA_016937135.1 Pseudomonadota bacterium | reverse complement strand
CGGCGACCGGGATATCGCCGAAGAAATCCTCCAGGAAGCCGCTTACCTGGCCTATAAAAACAGGCGCCAGTACCGGGGGGAAGCCCCGTTTTCATCCTGGATTTACCGCATTGCCATCAATGCCTGGAAAAAACATGTTACGGGAAAGAACAGGAAAAAGGACATTGTCGGGATCGTGGAAAGGTTGTCCGATAACGAGGGACGGTCGCCGGAAGAAATCCTCTCCGGAGCCGAAACCGGTCAAAAACTTTGGGAAATTATCAACAGCCTGGATGAGAGGTACCGGATCCCCTTCCTCCTTCGCCATGTGGATAACCTGTCCTACGTTGAAATCGGCAGGATCTGCGATCTCAATGAGAATGCCGCCCGTGTCAGGATTTACCGGGCCCGGCACCTTTTAAGATCAATGATTGAGGAGGACGGATTTTGAGAATTGAGGATGTCATTCTGGCCAATCGATATGTGGATGAGGAACTTGGCGGGGAGGACAGGCAGGCATTCGAAAACCGCCTCGAGGCCGAGCCCCCCCTTTCGGGATACGTCCGAGGTTTAAGAAATCTGATCGAGGCATGCCGTGGTGATGAGGATTTCGAGGCGCCTCGGCTCAGGTTCGGGCGACCCTCTGTCCCAACGACGATGTTCTTTTCGAAGAGAATCCGGTTGGCCATCTTCGCGCCGGCGGCAGCGGTTCTCCTCTTTTTCCTTCTGGCAGGACCTTTCGCCGTCAAGAAGCCCGGGCAGGTTGCCTTGGCGTCGGCGACCTTCCGTGTCGTCTACTTCGACCCCCAGGCAAGCTCGGTGTCGGTCTCAGGGGATTTCAACAATTGGGCGGCCCCCTTCCCGTTGAGTCAAAAGGAAAACACGGGATACTGGGTCGGGGAGATCTCCGCGGCAGCGGGGGAATATCAGTACGTCATCGTTGTGGATAATCAGCGCTGGATTCCGGATCCGACGGCTGATTACCTCGTCAGCGATGATTTCGGGGCCACGAATTCCGTAGTAAGGGTCGGCCTGTAAATGACCATGAGACCTGCGGAATGGATCATGATTTGCCTGGTACTGGCAGCGCTGGCAGGATGCGCGGCCGCTCCGGAGGCCACGACGGCCAAAGACGAGCATGTATATTTTCACGTCAATGCGCCCCGGGCTTCGGAGGTCACCCTGGTTGTGATAGCTCAGCCGCCGGCCGATCCGGTCCTGTTCGAGATAAGTTCTGTAAAGACGAAAACGGGTTTCTGGGTCTCTTTTTTGAAGCTTCCCCCCGGGAATTACCGGTATTTCTTTATGGTAGACGGGACCCCAACCGTCGAATCCTCAATGGAGAGATTGATGGTGGACGATTTCGGAGGAATGAGCGGTGTGATCAGGGTAGAAAAAACGTCAGACGGAAAACTGGAAACATACTGATCCCTTATCGGGTATGGGGAGGAAAAGTGAAAGTGGAAACTTCGGCCGGAAAAAGGCGGTCAAAGAGGCTGGCAAATCGGGTTTTCATGTTCGGCCTGATCATCCTCCTGCAGGGCTCCATTGGGGGAACAGGAGCAAGCCCGGCCTGGTCTGCCCGGTTGCCCGACGATCTCGAAGAGGCAATCCTGTACCGCCTGGAAAATGACGAGACGGGTGGAAACCTTATCCTCCAGAAAGCGCGGAAGGCCGTCGAGTCAGGCATTCCCCCCGGGGTCATTGCTCCCGTGGTTGAGCATTGCCTTGACCGGGGCGTCGACGCCACGTCCACAGGTGAGATACTGGATGAAATCATATCCGCGCGGGAAAGGGGACTTCCTGCGGCCCCCCTGGCTTCCAAGGTTCTCGAGGGCCTTGCGAAAAATGCCGGCAGCCAGGGAATCCTCATTGCCCTTGGAAAGGTTACGGAAAGGATGGAAACCGCGGCACAGATCATCGCCGTGTCTGGACCCCGCTTCTCCACCGAAGAGGGATACGGCAGGCTCCTTGCCGAGTCTTCAGACGCTATTGCCGCCGGCCTCGACAGGGATCAGCTCACGGAAATCATCGGGATCATGGCCGAGGAATCGGATGGAAACGGAAAACTGGAACCGGGCGATGTAATCGAACTTGTAAAAACCCTCCGCGGGTACGGGATCGAACATGAACCTGTCACGGAGCTGGTGCGGGCCGTCGTGAGGGACAAGGATATCGGACCGGGCAATCTGCGGTCCTTTATCCTCAACTTCGTCAACACCCGGAAAAAAGGAGAAACCGGGGACCTGAAAAACCTCCTGACCGACCCGTCCGATTCGGAAGGGGTGGATCCTGCCGAAACGGGTCTGGAGACGGCCGATGAGGCCTCGGAGGGGCGCAGCAGTTCCGGTCTGGAAACAGCCGACGAGGCCTCGGAAGGGCGCAGCAGCTCCGGTCTGGACACTGCCGACGAGGCTTCGGAGGGGCGAAGCCGCTGATGATATAAGCAGGCGCATCTCCGCCCCGGTGAATGAAGTTATCAATGCTTCGAAACGGGCGGAAAAACAGCAGGACCTCAGAGTGACAAGTTCGTGAGTGATTTTTTCAAAACCGAAAGGAGGAAAGACCATGAAGCTGAAAAATATCGGGTTGATCGGTTCCATTCTGGCGGTGCTGGCCGCTGGAGTTCTTATCGCCGCCTGCGGGGGCTCAGACGGGGACAGCAGTTCGGCTGGAGAAGGGACCCTCGTGACCTCCCTCACCGACAGCACGACACAGGACTACAGCGAGGTCTGGGTGACCATTGACAAGGTGGAAGCGCACTACGGGGACGAGGATGACGAGGACGGCTACTGGGTGACGGTGGCGGAACCGGAGGTCGGGGAGCACACACTTGGCACCTACAACCTCCTGGTGCTCGTCAACGGCGTCCGGGAGACCCTCGGGGTGACGGAGGTGGAGGCAGGATATTACAGCCAGATGCGCCTGATCATAGGGTCGGAACCTTATGACGACCCGGATACCCCTGATCCGGATCATCCCCACGCCAATTACGTCGTTGACGCGGATGGCGGCGCGGTCCACGAACTGAAGGTCCCCAGCGGCCCCGAAACGGGGTGGAAGATCGTAGGAGGCTTCTACGTCCTGAGCGGTCAGACACAGGAGATTACCCTGGACTTTGACGCCAGCCGGTCCGTGGTCAAGGCCGGGGACAGCGGGCTTTATCTTCTCAAGCCGACGGTAACCATCTTCGAGGGGGACGCTGCCGCCATCGTTTCCGGAACGGTGACAGATGGGTCCGAACCGCTGGAAGGCGCTTTCGTCATGGCGCAGACGGCTGACCCTGCCGCCGCCGACACGATGGACCAGGTGGTCATAAAGGCCGGAACGCTGTCCGGTGAGTTCGGTTCCTACAGGCTGTACATGCTGCCGGGGACCTACAACATTGTGGCTGTCGAGGACGGCTTTTCACCTGCCTGCGAAACCGTCGACCTGGCCCTTGGGGACACGACCACGGTGGACTTCGCCCTTGATGCCGCTCTGGCGACCAGCACCATCGGGGTCAATGTCAGCATCGCCGGAGCCGGTTCCACCGACTCCGCGACCATAGACTTCCGCCAGGAAATCGCCTGCGCGGGGACAACCCTGGATCAGATGATAACCGTCGAAACCGTCGACGTGATGGATGGCTATTCCAGTTCCGTGATCCTTCCCGTTTCCGATTACCAGGTCATCGGGGCTTTCGGGGAAACCACCATCACGGTTCCCGTCATGTCCTCTGACATGCCGACGACCATCGATTTTTCATTCTAGAACCATAAGGATCCTCGCCTTTTATCCTCATTGTGGAACAGGATCCTCACCAGGAGAGGCCCCGCACGCGGCGGGGCCTCTCTCCTTTTTGCCCGGGTTTTCCCCGATAGGGGGGAAAAGGGTTTATGGTATAAGGACAACGAAGTCGGGAAAACGACCCGCCATAGCGGGCGGGGGAACAACAAGGGAGAGCTGAAATGAGAGGAACGACTTTGGCATTGATTGCTGCGCTACTTCTCCTTGGCTCCGGGTGCGCCACCATGAACGGCGGTGCGGTCATCGAGGGAGGAGGCGGTGTGGTAATCGGAGAACCGCCACCACAGGGGGGCGGGGTGGTCACGGGGGGACCCTCCCCACACGGAGGAAAAGGCAAGCATGGTCCCGAGGCCTACGGCCCGCCCGGCGTCCCCCCCGGCCACATCCCCCCGCCCGGGGAATGCAGGGTCTGGCTCCCGGGCACGCCTCCGGGACAGCAGCCACCCCCGGGGCCCTGCGACGTCCTCTCCTGGCAGGTCCCTCCCGGGGCCTGGCTGGTCCATGGCGGACCGAAGCACGGCAGATACCAGGTGGAGGAATATCATCCGCAAAGGTCCGGCCTGGTTATCTCGGTCCGGATTTACGACGTGGATACAGGTATGCTGATCCGCATGGAGAAGCGCTGAGGTAACCGGTTTCGTCCCCTGGCGAAATCAATAATAAGCCACGGTCTGTAATTCGGGAACGCCCTGTGGATATCTGTATACTGACGGCGGAGTCCCTTGGGGTCCGCGGCCTCTGCTGCTCGGTGGAGCTTGGGGATCGAAAGATCATGATCGATCCCGGCATCGCCCTGGGATGGTCGCGCGGGGGTTATCTCCCCCATCCCTTCCAGATCGCCATCGGCGAAGGCATACGGGGGGCCATCCTCCGGGATCTCCAGACCGCTACCGATATCGTCATCAGTCATTTTGACGGCGACCACACTCCCCTTTTGCACCCCAACCCCTATCAGCTCTCCCTCGAGGACGCGCGCCGGAGCATCTCTGGTTGCCGCCTCTGGACCATGGGACCGGAACGCTCCTCCCCAAATCAGCAGCGACGGAGAAAGGACCTGGAGGATGCCCTTGGAAGAATCCTTACCCCTGCCGAAGGCATGCGGGATGGCCCCCTTGCCTTTTCAGCACCAGTCCCCCATGGGCTGCAAAGAGATGACGCACACACTGTGATGATGACTCGGGTGGAGGACGACGACGGCCAAACCTTCGTCCACGCCTCCGACAACCAGCTCCTGGATGCCATGACGGTGGAAAGGATCCTGCAGTGGAAACCCGATATCGTTCTTGTCTCCGGGCCTCCTCTTTATCGCCATCGCTCCCCATCCCTGGAAAGGTTGAAAGAGCTCGCCCGGACCAATATCCTTGAGCTTTCGCGGAAGGTCGAGACCCTCATCATCGACCACCACCTTCTCCGGTCGGAGGAGGGGATGGCATGGCTGGAGAGGATCGGGCGGGAAGCCTCGAACCGGGTCATCTGCGCAGCGGATTTCATGACGAGGGCGCCCCTTTTCCTGGAAAGCCTCAGGGAGAAGCTCTACTCCTGGCTCCCAGTGCCCGCCAACTGGCACGAGGGGTACGCGGCGGGGCAAGAGGATGCCGCATCGTTTCGAAACCCGGGCTGGGAGATCCTCACGGGGGAAGGGATAGTCACCCCATGTGATTGGTACCCCGTCTGCCCCATCAAGGGGTACACCGATCAGGGGAGGCTGGAGACCTTTTGGGTGGACAACTACTGCATGGTGGGCAGCAAACGCTGCGTCCGGTACCGCATGGAGGAAAAGGGCCTCTTTCATCCGGACAACATGCTCCCCGACGGCACGACAAGGGAAGGGCTGTGACGGGGAGGGAAGGGGGCGTTTCCCGGTGGGGAATTACAGCGAGGAGGCCAGGTCCCGGCCCGAGACCCTGTTGAGGATGAAAAGCGGGATCAGCACAGACAGGATCAGGATCGTCGCATAGGAGGAGGCGGGGCCAAAATCCCCGCTGCCGATCCGCTGGAAGATCTCGACGGTCATGGTGGCCCAGGGACCGTAGTACAGGACTATGGTGCTGCTCAGCTCAGCCAGGGTCGTGACCCACATGATGACCGCCCCGGCGAAAATGCCCGGCAGCATGAGAGGAAGGACCACCTTCACAAAGGAGAGGACAGGCGGCACACCGAGGTTGATGGACGCCTCCTCGATGCTCGGATCGATCTGCTGCAGGAGCGAGGAGGTCGTCTTGATCGAGTAGGGCGTTTTCCGGACGAAGTAGGCCAGGACGAGGATCATCCAGGTCCCGGTGAGCACGATGAATCCCTTGTTGTAGGTGGCGGCCAGCGCGATGCCCTGAACCGTCCCGGCTATTGCCAGCGGCAGCATGACCAGCAGGTCAAGCAGGTAGCTCACAGGGCCCCTTTTTCGCACAAGGAGATAGCTCACCAGGATGCCGAAGACGATGCCGATCAGGGTGGCCGTGGTCGCCAGGAAAAAAGAGTTGATGATCGGGCGGGGCGCGATGGTGAAGGCGCGGGTGAAATTCTCCAGGCTGAACTGCCCGAAGTACATGACCGGCCCCTGCGTTTTGGTGACGGAAGAGACCATGACGACCGCGAAGGGAAAAAGGGCAACGAAGACGGTGCCGGCGCAGAAGAGCCAGATGAAAAACGTCGGCAGGGGGCGAAGGCGCCTCACCTGGATCGGATTTAACGAGGTCATGGTGTAGTTCTTCCGCTCGACCCAGTATTTCTGGAAGACCGTCAGGCCCAGGGTGATGGCCAGGAGGATCATGCTGAGCGCCCCAGCCATGGCCGGATTGCCTCCCAGTTCGCTGATGAACTCGTTGTAAGCCTGGACGGAGAGCACCTTGAAGTCCTCGCCGATCAGGACCGGCACGCCGAAGTTTTCGATGCAAAGGTAGAAAACGACCAGCGCCCCGGACAGGATGGCCGGCGTCACGACAGGGAGGGTCACTGTGAATAAAACCCGCATTTTTCCTGCGCCAAGGTTGGTCGATGCCTCTTCCAGGGAGCGGTCGATGGTGTTGAGGGCGGATGAGACCATCAGAAAAATGAAAGGGAAAAACTGCAGCGTGAAAACCAGTACGATCCCCTTCCAGCCGTAGATGCTGGGCATCTCCAGACCAATGCCATGGAACATCTTCGCAAAAAGACCGTTCCGGCCCAGCAGGATCAGCCAGGCCTCGGCGCCGATGAAAGTGGGCAGTATGAGGGGAAGGGTTCCCAGGGTCCGGATCAGGTTCTTTCCCGGGACCTCGTAGCGGGAAAGGAAAAAGGCGAAAGGGACCCCGATGGCCATGGCAAGCACGGTTGAAAGTGAGCTCACAAAAAGGCTGTTTCGCAGGCAGCGCAGATAATAGGGATAACGCAGGAATGTAGCGTAGCTTTTCAGGGACCAGGCGCCGGTTTCCGGATCAATGAAGCTTGCCTTGAAGATGTAGAGGATGGGGTAAAGAACGGCGAAGAAGAGAATTGCGAAAACCGCCGCCAGGATGATGTTCCACCCCTGAAAGTGCCTGCGCAAGACTCCCCCTATTCCCGGATCACGAGGGGACGGTCAGCCGGCAGGCGGTACCAGAGGGTTTCCCCGTCCTTGCGGATCTTCCCCTCTGCCGGATAGTGTTCCTCGATAATGACGGGCCTTTCCCCCGGGCCGGAGACGCGGTAGCGGATCAGGGAACCCAGGAAGGTACTGTTCAGGATGGTCCCTGAAAGCAGATT
>JAFGWO010000035.1 GCA_016937135.1 Pseudomonadota bacterium | reverse complement strand
GCATTCAAGGATATCCTGGATGATCTCCTCAGGGACAGGATCGGTGGAAAACCGGCGTATGCTTCTTCGGGATCGAATGGACTTCGTAGGTGTACGATGCATGGCAAGCCCCTTTCCGGCAAGTCGATTGCAATTTTACAGGTTTTAATTACCATTATAATGGATCTTTCGGCATCCGGTCGCGGACCCCGTCGAGGATGGAAAATCAGGGGGCGGGGTTCTCCCTTGCCACCTATGACCAATCTGTGTCATTTTATGTAAAACACCTCACAGGAGAGCTGTCTTGCCTGATATCCGGCCCTTTCAGGGGATTCGATACAATCCCGAAAAAATTCCCGATTTATCCCTTGTCGTGGCCCCTCCTTACGACGTGATCGACCCCGGGCAGCATCAACAGCTGCTGGAGAAGGATCCTTTCAACGTCGTCCGCCTCATCCTTGGGTCCAGCCCGGGACAGCCCGGCGATTATGCCGCGGGGGCAGCCCTCATGGAGCGGTGGCTGAAAGAGGGGGTGCTCATCCGCGATGACGCCCCGTGTCTCTATCTCATCGAACACACCTTTACCCTTCCCTGGAAGAAGGAGCCTTTTCGCCGGTGGGCCGTCGTGGGCCGCGTCCGCCTGGAACCCTTGGAAAGCGGCCGTATTTTCGCCCATGAGAGAACCCACAGCGGACCAAAGGAAGACCGCCTTCGCCTCATCAGGGCTTTTCGAGGGAACCTGAGCCAGGTTTTTTCCCTTTTTGACGGCGATCACCAAAGCATCCGCAGCGTCATAGACCCGATTTTCTCCAGGACTCCCCTGGCGGACATGCAGGATCAAAACGGCATTCGGCGACGGTTCTGGCACTTCTCCGACCCCGATATAATTCAGGGATTTTCTTCCCGGCTTTCCCATCGGAACCTCTACATCGCCGACGGGCACCACCGCTACGAAACGGCCCTGGCCTATTCCAGGGAAATGGCCGCCTCGGACCCGGATTTCTCACCGGACAAGGGTTACAATTTCGTGATGATGGCCATGGTCGGAATGAACGATCCCGGCCTTGCCATCCTTCCCATCCACCGGCTTCTTCAAGGACTTGAAAATTTCCATTTCGAAAAAGTCCTCTCGGACCTTTCCCCGGTCTTTTCCATGACCGAGCTCTCGAGGGAGGACGCCCTTGCCTTCGGATCCGACCCTTCCCACGCCTTTTTAGGAGGCAGGGGATTCATCCTTTATGAACCCGCCTCGCGCCGCTTCGTGAAGCTGATCCTCCGGGAGGATGTGGATCTTGAAAAAAGGATGCCCGACGTTTCCGGACCCATCCGGAAGCTGGAGGCCACCCTGGCTGAACGGTTCCTCCTGATGGAAAGCCTTGGGATGACCACCGGCCAGATCAGCCGCCAGGAACACATCGCCTATTACCAGGACCTCACAGAGGCCTTGACAAACGCAGACCGCAGCGGCCAGCTTCTCCTTATCATGCCTTCCTCGGACCTGGACGACCTCGTGGCCGTGACCCGGAACAGGGAACGGATGCCCCAGAAATCCACCTTCTTTTATCCGAAGCTCCTCAGCGGTCTCGTCCTTAACGACCATGGCTTCGGGGACCCGCCGCCTCAAGGGGGCCGGCCGTAATGGGAAAAAACAGACCCATCATTCTGGGCATTGGCGGAGGGAAGGGGGGAGTCGGGAAAACCGTCATTACCGCCAATCTTTCCATATGCCTTGCCCAGATGGGCAAGAGGTGTGTGGCAATCGACGCGGATCTGGGAGGGGCCAACCTCCACACCGTTCTGGGAGTCGCCGGTCCGGACCTCACATTGAGCGACTTCATGCGAAGGACCGTGTCATCCCTCTCAGATATCCTCATGCCCACCCCTTTCAGGAATCTCAGGCTGATCAGCGGGTCCAGGGCCCTCATGGAGATGGCCAACCCGAAGCACTCCCAGAAGGAAAAACTGATAAGGCACATCATGGACCTTGATGTGGATGTCGTCCTGCTGGACCTTGGGTCGGGATCCGCCTTCAACACCCTGGACTTTTTGCTCGCCGCCGATGAGGGGATCCTGGTGGTCCTGCCCGAGCCCACCTCCGTGGAAAACGCCTACCATTTCATCAAGGCCGCTTTTTACCGGAAACTGAAAAAGGCGACCAAGCATAGCGGGGTCGCGGAGGCCATCGACCAGGCGATGGAAGAAAAGGTGGCGAGGGGCATCCAGTCCCCGAGAACCCTCATCAGCAATGTCTGGAAGATTAACCCCGAGGCCGGCCAGGCCCTCCAGGACGAGGCAGACGACTTTCGCCCCAATATCATCGTGAATCAGACCAGGAAATTTGACGACATAAACCTGGGAAAGGATATCGCGCTTGCCTGCAAGGATTATTTCGGCATAACCATCCGCTATGTCGGACATGTGGAGGAGGACAACAGCCTCAGGGAGGCGGTCCGGCTCCGCAAAGCCGTCATGGAGGCTTTTCCCTTCAGCCCCTTCGCCAATTCCATAAAAGCCATCGCAAAAAATCTCCTGCCCAAGGAGGGTATTTCGATATGACGAACCCAGCGACTCCCGAGGATTTCCATATCCTTGATCTTCCCGAGGATGCCACCCCGGAAGAAGCCCGGCATGCCTATCACCGCAAGAAGGCCCTGTATGCCGAAGGGGCCCT
>JAFGWO010000267.1 GCA_016937135.1 Pseudomonadota bacterium | reverse complement strand
TCCCGATCGAGGGACCTGTCTCTGGCGGGGAGCTACGAGGTGGACCTTTGGGGACGGGTTCGCTCAGAACATCTTCAGGCGATTCTGGAAATGGAAGCATCAAGGGAGGAGATGTCAACCGCCGCCATGACCCTCGCCTCCGAGGTGACCCTCAAGTGGCTGGAGATAATCTCCGTCCGCCGCCAGCTGGATGTGGTTCAGTCCCAGCTGGAGACCAACCGGACGATCCTTGATCTCGTGCGCCTCCGGTACCTGAAAGGGATGGCAACGGCGTTAGACATTTATCAGCAGCGGCAGGCCGTGGCCGAAACCGAGGCCTCCTTTCCCCTTCTCGAGGGGCGGCTGCAGACCCTGCTGGACGAGACGGCTGTCCTGGTGGGAAAAGCGCCCCGCTCCGACCTGGGTCTGGCCGCCCGCTCTTTCCCGGATCCGGGACCTCTTCCCGACGCCGGCATCCCCGCCGATATCCTCTCGAAACGCCCTGATGTCAGAGCGGCCGGGATGAGGCTCAGGGCGGCTGAGGGTCAGGCCGACGCCGCCCGGGCCGCGCGTTTCCCCGCGCTGAATCTCACCGCTTCCACCGGATACAGTTCCCCGCGCCTGAGCGATCTTTTCGATAACTGGCTCGCGACTCTGGCGGCGAGCCTGACAATGCCTCTTTTCCAGGCCGGGGCCCTTGAGGCCGAGGCGGAGAGACAGGTTAGGATCGTGGACGAGCGTCTTGCCGCGTACGGGCAGAAAGTGCTCCTGGCGGTGCGGGAAGTGGAAGAGGCCATGACCATGGAGGTCAAACAGGCGCAGTACATAGAAGCCCTGGAAAAACAGCTGCAGGTCGCCCGGGACGGCTACCGGGAGGCCCTTTCACGCTACCGCAGCGGCCTGTCCGACTACCTGCCGGTCCTGACGGCCCTCTCGGGGACCCACAGGCTGGAACGCTCCCTCGTCACCGCGCGCTTCGAACAGCTCTCCTACCGGGTGGCCCTGAACCGCGCCCTCGGCGGCCACTGGATGGAGGAGGAAATCCATCAGATAGAAGAGAGGGAAGGGAGAAGGATGAAGGATGAAGAAAAGCCACGTCCAACGAAGAAAGATATAAGGGAGAAGAGGGAAGGAACCTCCTCCGATCTGTTTACGATGAACGATGATGACTTCGCAAAAAGTCATCAACGCGCCCCGCGCGGGGCGCCCGGATCAAGGACCCGGATCGGACTTTTTGCGACCCTGTCAGCAATGAACGAAAAACCATAAACTTGCGCCTTCCCGGAGACTTTCCATGAACGAACCCGTTGGCCGTCCACCCCTTTCCGGACGGGAAAAATTCGCCCTGACGGTTGTGGGCCTGACCATTCTCATCCTTTCCCTGGCCGCGGCCGCCTACATGATGGCCAACAAACCCAGGCCGGACCGCAGGAAGCCGGTCCCGGCGATCCCCGCCGTCACCGTCCAGGAGCTGAGCCTTTCAGACTACCTTGTGGTCGTTCCGGTCATGGGGACCGTTGTCCCCGCGACCGAGGTGGATCTGAAAGCCCAGGTAGGAGGGCGGGTCCTTTGGACGCACCCGCAGTTTGTGGACGGCGGGGTGGTTGGAAAGGGGCAGGCCATCGTCAGGATCGATCCGGTGGATTATGAGCTGGCCCTCATTGCCAGGAAGGCAACCCTGGAAACGGCCCTCGCCAACCTCAAGGCTGAGCAGGGGAAGCAGGCGGTGGCCCAGAGGGAGTGGGAGATTCTGGGGTTGGGGGAGGAAGCCTCCGAGATGGATCTGGAACTGGCCCTTCGCAAGCCGCAGCTTGCCCAGATGGAGGCTGCTCTGGAGGCTGCCCGGGCCCAGGTGAGACAGGCCGAACTGGATCTGGAACGGACAGTGATCCACGCGCCCTTCAATGCCCTCGTCCGCTCGACCCAGGTTCACTCAGGGGCCCAGATCACCGCCCAGGTTTCCCTGGCTTCCCTCGTCGGGACCGATTCCTATTTTGTAGAGGCCCTGATCGCCCCTGATCGGCTTGAATGGATTTATATCCCAACGGACTCTTCCGACGGTCCGGGGTCGGTCGCCGTTATCCGGACCGGAACAGGGGGGATTCGGCAGGGCCGGGTCCTCAGGCTCATCGGCGATGTGCAGACCGGCGGGCGGCTCGCCAGGCTCCTTATCGAGGTCAGGGACCCCCTTTCCCTGGAACGGAAAAGCGGTGGGGAGGATCCCATGCTCCTCGGGGATTACGTGAGCGCCGAGATCTCCGGCAGGACCCTCGAGGACGTTTTCGTCATTCCCAGGAAATACCTCAAGGACGGCAACCGCGTGTACACGGTCGATTCTGAAAACCGTTTGAGGATAAAGGAGATCCAGGTGGTCTGGAGGGATGTGGCCAGCGTGGTGGCGAGGGGGCTTTCACCCGGTGAACTCCTGGTGGTATCCGATCTTCCGGGGGCGGTGGAGGGGATGGAAGTACAGGTATCGGAGTAAGGAGCAAGGAGTAAGGAGAAAGGGAGCAGGTTGATCGAGATTTTCCTGTGCACCCCTTGGCGGGGGCGCCGGGAAGCCGCTCCCTTTCCATAATTTTTTCCAGAATCCGGACTGCAAATCCGGAAGTCTTCACCATGAGGTCCTAAAACCTTGGCCGATCCGGATAATTCTCAATCATCAATCCCCGATCTTCAATCTTCCTCCCGCGGGGCGATAGGGTGGATGGCCCACAATCCCGTGGCCGCCAACCTCATCATGATCTTCGCCATCGTGGGGGGGCT
>JAFGWO010000266.1 GCA_016937135.1 Pseudomonadota bacterium | reverse complement strand
CGGGCGGGGGGGTGAGGACGGCACGATCCAGGGGGCCCTGGACCTGATGAAGATCCCCTATACGGGGTCCGGAGTCCTGGCGTCGGCCCTGGCTCTGGACAAGGGGATGTCCAAGAAGGTCTTTCGGGCGAGCGGGATCCCGACGCCGGATTTTACCGAACTCGGCCCCGATTCCCACACGGTCCCGGGGGACCTCATGTTCCCCCTGGTCGTCAAGCCCAACCGCGAAGGATCGACTATCGGCATTTCCATCGTGAGAGATGAGGGGGATCTGCCGGAGGCCGTCAGAAAGGCGGCATGCCATGACCCTTACGTGCTCCTTGAGGATTTCGTCGAAGGGGATGATCTGACGGTGGGCGTGCTAAACGGCCGCCCCTTGTCCGTGGTCCAGATCGTGACAGCAAGCGGGTTTTACGATTACGAGGCCAAATACGTCACTGGCGCCCGGGAGTACCGGTTCCCGGCACCCATAGGCAGGAGGGCCACAACCCTCCTCCAGGAGATGGCCCTTGCCGCGTCCGGGGCCCTGAGGTGCCGAGGTGGGGTCCGGGTGGATTTCCGGGGGGAAGGGGAAGATTTTTCGGTGATCGAGGTCAATACCATGCCGGGAATGACGCCCAAAAGCCTTCTTCCCAAGTCAGCAGCGGGTGTCGGGATCGGGTTCGTGGAACTGGTGCTGGAGATGCTGCGCACAGCGGGAGAGGGAAGCCGATGAGGGCTGCGCGCAAGAGCCCTTCCAACGGGAAAAACCGGGTGTCCCGGACGCCCAGAAAAAGCGCCCTTAAAAGGAAGGGGTTTAACGGCCAGAAAATCCGCGCCTTCTTCCTGAGGTCCTGGTGGGTCCTGCGCGGAGCCGCAGGAGGGGTCCTGGTCCTGGGCCTGCTCTACGGCGCGTACCTTGGCGCTGAGCGGATAATAGCGTCCCCCTACCTGGGGGTTAAGGAGATCCAGGTTTCGGGGTGCGTCAGGATCGACCCGAAGGCGCTGGTCTCCTTTTCCGGGGTGCACGCCGGTGAACCCCTGGTAAAGGTCGACCTTGACAAGGTGCGGGACAGGCTCATGTCCCACCCGGTGGTGAAGGACGTTTCGGTGGCGCGGGAGCTGCCGGATACCCTCCGGATCCAGGTCGTGGAAAGGACGCCCGCGGCGGCCCTTTTTGACGGAGCGTTCTTAATCCTGGATTCGGAAGGGGTTGTCCTTTCCCGGCAGGAGGTTTTCGCGGGGGACCTTCCGGTCATCACGGGCATCAAAGGCGCCCTCGAGCCGGGGGAGTCGGCCCGAGAGGCACAAGGGGCGTTAGAAGCCATAGAAGAGATGGCCTCGATAGGGTTCCCGGAGAGGGAGCGGATCAGCGAGGTCAGGGTCAGCGGGCAGCGCATCCTCGTTTTTCTCACCGGCAGCGGAACCATGCTCGTTCTGCCCTGCCAGGACATATCCGGGGCCCTGGGCAGACTTACCCGCTTCGTCCGCGCGGGGGGATTCGACGCTGCGGCGCCCGGGTACGACCTTCGTTTTGACGGGAGGGTGGTTGCCCTTCCGGACAGCTCGGAAAAGAAGGACAGCAAAGATAAAAACACCTTCGCCGGAGGGTAGGAAAATGGCCAGGGGAAAAGAAAGGATCGTCGTCGGGCTGGATATCGGCACGACGAAGATATGCGCCGTCGTCGCGGCGGTGGACGATTCGGGGAAGTGCGAGATCGTCGGGATCGGCACCTCCCCCTCGAAGGGGCTCCGCAAGGGCGTTGTGATCAACATCGACGCCACCGTGGATTCCATAAAGCAGGCTGTTGAGGAAGCCGAACTGATGGCCGGGGTCCCGATCCAGGGGGTCTACGCCGGGATAGCGGGCGGCCACATCAAGGGCTTCAACAGCCACGGGGTGGTGGCTGTGAAGACCCGGGAGGTGACCCGGAAGGATATCGAACGGGTCATCGACGCCGCCCAGGCGGTGGCCATGCCTTTGGACCGGGAGGTCATCCACATCCTGCCGCAGGAGTACATCGTGGATGACCAGGACGGCATCAAGGACCCCCTCGGCATGTCGGGAGTGCGCCTGGAGGCCCGGGTCCACATTGTGACAGGGGCCGTGACCTCCGCCCAGAACATCGTCAAGAGCTGCCATCGTGCGGGCCTGGATGTCCTCGACATCGTTCTCGAACCCCTCGCGGCCGCCATGGCGGTCCTGACGGAGGAAGAGAAGGAGATCGGGGTGGTCATGGTTGATATCGGCGGGGGCACGACGGACATCGCGATTTTCGGAAACGGAAGCATCAAGCATTCGGCAGTCCTGGCCCTCGGGGGCGCCAATCTGACCAACGACCTTGCCTACGGACTCAGGACCCCCGTCACCGAGGCTGACAAGATCAAGCGCCAGCACGGGTGCGCCCTCATCGAGATGGTGGATGACGACGAGATGGTGGAAGTCCAGTCCGTGGGAGGGCATAAGCCCCGGAAGATCTCCCGGAGGACGGTGGCCGAGATCGTGGAGCCCAGGGCGGAAGAGTTTTTTGATCTTATTAACCGGGAGCTCATGAGATCCGGCCACGACGACAAGGTCGCCTCGGGCGTTGTGCTCACCGGCGGGACCGTGATCATGCCGGGGATGCCCGAGCTGGCGGAACAGGTGTTCAACCTGCCCGTTCGCCGGGGCACCCCCTTTAATATCGGCGGCCTGGTGGACGTGGTCAACAGCCCCATGTACGCCACCGCCGTCGGCCTGGTCAAGTTTGCGGGGACGCACGCAAGCGAAGGGACCGGGTTCGGCACCAACGAATCGAGGATCTTCGAGAAGATCCTTTCCAGGATGAAGGGGTGGTTAAAGGAATTCTTTTAGGAGCAGTTCAGAGTTCAGAGTTGAGAGTTCAGAGAAAAGGCGCAGTTCCCACTCTGAACCCTGAACTCTGAACTTTGGGCAAAAACGCTTGGCGGGCTACCGGGATGCCCGCCGCACAGGAGGTGGACGATGCTGCAATTTGTGGAGAACAACCAGGAACTGAAAGCCAGGATCAAGGTGATCGGGGTCGGGGGCGGAGGCGGGAACGCCTTGAACAACATGATCGAATCCCGCCTCAGGAACGTGGAGTTCATCTGCGCCAACACGGATTCCCAGGCGTTGAAGACCTCCCTCGCCTCTACCAGGATCCAGCTGGGAGGCGAGGTGACCCACGGCCTCGGCGCGGGAGCGGATCCGGAAGTCGGCCGGAAGGCGGCCGAGGAAAGCTCGGATCAGATCCGGGACTGCCTGGACCAGACGGACATGGTCTTTGTAACCGCGGGAATGGGCGGCGGCACAGGGACCGGAGGGGCGCCGGTGGTGGCCCGCCTCGCGAAGGAGATCGGAGCCCTCACCGTGGGGGTTGTGACAAAGCCCTTTGATTTCGAGGGCCGGGTCAGGATGAGGAACGCCGATGAGGGCCTCGAGGAACTGCGCCAGTGCGTGGATACCCTCATCGTTATTCCCAATGACCGGATATTCTCGGTGATCAAGCACGGCGCCCGGGCCCGCGACGCATTCAGGATCGTGGATGAGGTCCTTTTCTCCGCCGTCAAGGGGATCAGCGACCTTATCACCAAGCCGGGGCGGATCAACCTGGACTTTGCCGATGTCAAAAGGGTCATGGAAGGCAAGGGAAGGGCCCTGATGGGAACCGGCGTGGCCTCGGGGGAGGATCGCGCGGCGGAGGCGGCCCAGACGGCCATTTCCAGCCCCCTTCTGGAGGACAACAGCATCGACGGGGCCACAGGGGTCCTCATCAACATCGCCGCCGGCCCCGACGTGGGGATGCAGGAGATCCAGAGCAGCTCGGCCATTATCCGGGGCGCGGTCCACGAGGACGCCGAAATCATCTTCGGATGGGTGGAAGACGACGGATTCGGGGACGATTTCATGGTGACCGTGATCGCCACGGGATTCGGCCGGGAGGCCCTTGTTAAGAACAGGGAGGTCTTCACTCACCTGAGGCCCGAACGGAGCCAGGAT
>JAFGWO010000265.1 GCA_016937135.1 Pseudomonadota bacterium | reverse complement strand
TGCCGCCGGATCTGACTCTCTGGCACAGGTTGTGCTCTGAAGGAGGGCAAGAGACCAGTAATCAACAGGACTTCAGGAAAAAGTGGAAGGAGAGGGAGGTGAAAAACATGGGAAAGATCAGCAAAATGATCGCCGTCTGGGGACAGGTTCTGCGCGAGGTACGCGACCAGAGTTTCAGGGCTGAACAGTATCGCTACGTGAAATGAGGAAGGGCTCCAGAAAAATGCTGCCGGAAAGGGAACCCGGGGAGGAGATGAAAGATGAAAAAGTATTTTACCAGGACAAGGGAAGCTATTCGGACGCTCAGGGGATGTCTTTCCAGCGCCGTCAGGGACAGCGAGGAACACACCCACCGGAACGACGAGGAATAGCCAGGGAGACGGAAGAAAAGCCGTCCATTTCTGCGCCCCTGTTGCAGTCTGCGAACCGAAACCTGGGGGGCAGGGGTGCGGTAAGGAAGAGGGGGAAGGCCGCCGGTCTTCCCCCTCGCCATGGAAAATCGTCCCGGGTCACGCTTTGGAACCCTGTCATCCGTTCTGTTTCCTACATCCATCAATCGGCATTCACGGCTCCGGGTCTCAGCCCTTCCTGCTGATGCCGAGCTTTTTCATCCTGGTCGTGAGAGTCGTCCTCCTGAGCCCCGCGATTTTGGCCGCCGCCGTCACATTCCATTTCGTCATCTCAAGTAGAGAGAGGATATACGATCTCTCCATCCCCGCCATGGAACCGTCCGGTCGACCCTCCGGCCTGGCGTCCTCCTCAGGATGGTCCGGCAAGGGCTCCCCGCCGCCTGATTTCGAGAGTCGCCCGGTCCAGGGCCGGGAATGATATGACGGAGGAAGATCCGAAAGGTGGATCGTCTCGCCGGGCGCCACGGTCAGAAGGTATTTCACCAGGTTCTCCATCTCACGGATGTTCCCCGGCCAGGGGTAGGCTGTCAGTTTTTCCAATGCATCGGCATCAAGTTTCTTTGACCGTCTGCCCGAGGTTCTTGAGAACTGCTTCAGGAAATGGTTGAGCAAAAGAGGGATTTCCTCCTTCCGCTCCCTGAGCGGCGGCATGTGAAGGGGCAGGACGTTGAGTCGGTAGAAGAGGTCCTCCCGGAATGCCCCCTTCCCGATAGCTTCCTCGAGGTTCCTGTTGGTTGCCGCGATGATCCTCACGTCGATCCTCCGGGACGTGGTCGTCCCCAGGGGCTTTATCTCCTGGCTCTGAAGGACATGGAGGATCTTGGCCTGCAGGCCGAGGGGCATGTCGCCAATCTCGTCCAGGAAAAGGGTGCCGCCGTCGGCCGCGGCAAAAAGCCCCTCCTTGTCCCGGTCGGCCCCTGTAAAGGCCCCTTTTCTGTACCCGAAGAGTTCGCTCTCCAGGAGGGTGTCCGGAATGGCGCTGCAGTTCTGGCTTAGGAACGGTTTATCCCTTCGGAGGCTCTGACGATGGATGGCCCTTGCGGCGAGTTCCTTCCCCGTGCCGCTCTCCCCCGTTATCAACACCGGGAAATCATTGGACGCATAGACCTGCACGGTCCCCCTGATTTTCTGAAACGCCTGGCTCTGCCCGAGCATTCCATGGGCGGTCTGAAGTTCCTGGATGATCTGCCTCATCCGGCGGTTCTCTTCCTGCTGGTCGGCAAGCTCCAGGGAAGCGCTGAGGGCGATCCCCCCGATGGCGACCAACCCCTCGAGAAGTTCGAGGTAGTCAGGATCGAGATTCATGCGGCGCCCGCCCGCCGTTGTGTCAAGGATCTGGACGGCGCCGTAAACGGTCCCGTCCCTGAGGCTCAAGGGGAAACACAGGACAAGGGAGTTCTTCCGCGCGAGATGGTCCTCCACCCCCCTGAAATAGGGACCCTTCCCGGGTTCGGCGATGATCTTTTCCCCTGACTTGATCACGTCCCCCACGATGCTTTTCACAGAGTGACTGATGGAAACCCCAAGGACCTTGTCTGCCTCCTCGCCGACGGCCCCCGTGCAGAGGTACCTGTCGTCCTGCTTCACCCAGATTGAGCCCCTTTCGACCCTCTGTACCATGGTCAGGGCCTCGAGAAAACTTTCCTGGAACTTTTCCGGGTCCAGCTTTCTGAAGAGCAGATCAACGAAGGTTGGGAGGAGTTTTTGCGGCATCAGACCTGCCTCCGATCCATCGAGGAAACCCGGAGCGCGATTCCGCGGGCCCGCCTTCGAGGGATATATAAGGTCAGCTGTAAACACAGAGCCCTCTTTAAAGACTACAACCGGCCCGGGGAAGGTCAAGGGACAAAACGTCAAGCTGACGACATGCCGACAGATCGTTAACAGACACCGCTGGAAACCGGGGGCACCGCTGATGATTGGGGGTGGAAAACTGTTTGAAAATCGGTGTTTTGAGTTCAATGAACAAAAGAAGTGGTGCTGGCACTATCCTTGCTACCCTCCAGGTCAAAGGGGAAATGAAGATCGGGAGGGAAGTTTATGGATATGGAACCCCAAGGAAACACATTTGGAATAATAGGAGGTTGCAACCCCGGATTCTCGGTGTTTTACTTGAAAAAGGAAGACTGAAATGGATTCCTGATCTGTTTTTCGCTGGAAACTGAAGTATTTTTCCGCGCGGGAGGGGGCGGATGCAGGGGAAGGCAGATCTCCAGGGGCCATTTCAGAGGGATGGGAGATGGAAACCACAGAGGAATCCCGATGCCCGGCGAAGATCAACCGGCCGGTATTCAGGAACGTTCTTTTAAGGGAAAGGCTCTTCTCCCTCCTTGAGGAGGGGAGCGAACCTCTGGTTTGGGTTTCCGGACCTGCTGGCTGCGGCAAGACCACCTTCCTGTCGTCCTTTATCGAACATAAAAAAATCCCCTGCATATGGTATCAGATGGATGAGAGCGATGATGACCCTGCGACCTTTTTCCATTATCTCGGCCTTGCTCGCCGGAGCCAGACTCGGGAAAGTGTAAAACTGCCGCCCTTCATCCCAGGTCAGCCGCATGATATCGCTTCTTTTGCCCATCGATACTCCGGGATATTCTTCCCGGGACTCCCTCCGGGGCTGCTCATCGTGTTTGACAGCTTCCCGGACAACCCAAAGGATTGCATCCTCGACATACTTGTGAGTTCCCTTTCCCGCCTTCCCTCGCTGATCCGGATCGTTATCATCAGCCGCGGCCAACCTCCGGAGATCACGGCCAACCTGAGGCTGAAGGGCCAATTGAGGTCTATCGGAGCAGAAAATATGCGCCTTGATCTCGAGGAGTTCGGGCGGGCGGCCGAACTTCAGGGAATCAGGGAGATGTCCTCAGGATTTGCCAGGACTCTTCACGACGCCCTGGAAGGGTGGTATGCGGGTTTGACGCTCATGCACCAGGCCCTGAGAAGCGTTCAGGAAGACCCGGAACCCTATCAGACCGCCATTCGGAATATCGGTGAAATTGACCGCTCCGGAATATACGAACTGTTCGCAAGCGAGGTCTGGCAAAGGACAGAAAAAGAGATGAAGGATTTCCTCATGAGGACATCCTTCCTGCCCCAGATTACCGCTCAGTCCGCAAGGGTCTTGACCGGGTACGGGCGTGCGGGGGAGGCCCTTGGATACCTCTGCCGTCGGAACATTTTCACTTCACGGTCAGGGCATCATCCGGTGACCTACCAATACCACAGCCTTTTCAGGGATTTTCTTCGGGAAAAGGCGAGTGAGGCCTACTCGCGGGAACGGATCCGCACCGTGAAGACCCAGGCGGCAAGAATTCTCAAGACCAGCGGACGCCAAGAACAGGCGGCCTCCATGATGAAGGAAAACCATGACTGGGACGACCTGTCCCGGCTCATTGTCGAACAGGCTTCAAAATTGCTTTCGGAGGGAAGACATCGTCTCCTTCTCTCATGGATAGAGGGAATCCCCGAAACGGAACGGGTATACAACGACCAGATCTCATTCCTTCACGGATTATGTCTTCTGCCGGCTGCCCCCCGAAAGAGCCTGCCTCTTTTTGTCCATGCCATGAACCTTGCCGCGGAAAAAGGGAATGGTGAAATCGCTTTTCGCTCCTGGACGGGTGCTGTGGAATCGGTGGTTTATGAGTCCGATAATTTCGACGACATGGAATCCTTGCTCGAGAGGAAAAAGGAGCTCATGGAAACCTTCCACGGATATTCTTCCCGCCGTCTGGAAGCAGAAGTGGCCACGGGAATGCTGGCGGCCCTCGTCCTCGGAAGGATCGGGGATCCGGATGTCGATCTTTGGGGGCAAAAAGCCACGGCCCTCCAAAAGGAGTTCGGCGACAACGACAGGTACCTGACCGCCCTGATTCTTTCGATCCTGAAGGACTTTTATCTCGGACGCTGGCTCCCAATGACCCGCACCGCCGAGACCACGGCCAGTTTCATCAGGGAAAAAGAGTACAACCAGGCCCTTGGTCCCATCGCCCACTGGATACTGGGCACCGCAGCCTGGGCCGCGGGGGATCTCCAGTCTTCCCTGGATCACATCGATATGGGCCTGGATGTTTCCGACAAATACCATGTGCGTTCCTGGGTGATGCAGCTTCTGGGGCAGGGAACCCTTTCGGCGTTATGTTCTCAAAACAGAGATGCCTCGGAAAGGTACCTCGCCCAAATGAGGGAACGGCGGGAGGAAGCCACCCGGAACGACCAGTCCATCTACTTTTATTTCCAGGGCCTCGCCTCCTTCCAGGCTGGCGATTATTACATGGCAATGGATTGCGTGGAAAATGCCCGCGAACTTAAAAAGCTATCGGGAAATCCCATCCTCGTAGCGAGGGCGAACCTGGCCATTGCGGAGATCTGCCTCGTCCTCGAAAAAAAAGAAGAGGCCGAAAAACAGCTTTCTTCAGCCAGAAGGATCGCCGCCGACACCAAGAGCTCCCTGCTCCTTTTCCTCTGCGACCTGGTGGAAGCCTGCATCCTTCTGGCATCGGGGGAGAGGGAAAAGGCAGCCCTTTGCCTCGAACGGGGACTGAAGGTAGGACAGGAAAACGGCATTCTACTCTTCTGGTGGTATAACATGGACGCCCTGTCCAGGCTGATGGCGTTCGCCCTCGAGAGGGGGATCGAGGTCGATTACGCACGGAGGTTGATAGACGCGCACGGCCTGAGGATGCCGGATCAGGCCCCGGAACTGGAGGCCTGGCCCTGGCCCGTCAAGATCTACTGTTTGGGGCGGTTCGAGAT
>JAFGWO010000264.1 GCA_016937135.1 Pseudomonadota bacterium | reverse complement strand
GCGGTTCAGGGCCCTCCTGATAGGGGCCGAATGCAAATCCAGGGGACGGGACCGTCTCGAAGGAGCATTGGACGCCATCGAGGCCTATCATCTGGCCTCGGATGACACTGGACGCAGAAATGCCATCTGGGCCCTGGAGAAAATCGCCGTAAAAATGGATGATCGCGAGATCCTCCGGATCCTCCAAGGGTCGGATGGAAGCGAGCCCTACGGCATTCTGACAATGCAGCTTTTAGAGAGGCACGTGGAACGCGGGGAAGAGGAGGCGGCTCTGTCCGCCTACGTCGATATAGTCCTCCTTTACTCGGAAAGCCTGCCTCCGGAGCGAAAAGAGCGGGCCTACCGGCTGATGCAGGAACGCTTTTTCGCCCGCAAGGGGATCATCGGGGTCCTCCTGCCTCTCTCCGGCCCCCATTCCTTTTTCGGACAGAAAGCCCTTCAGGGCATTCAGGCCGCCTTCGGCTTCCAGACCTTTTACCCCGACCATGCCGCCCGGAACGATTTCACCCTTGTGGTCAAGGATTCCAGGGGGGATCCCCTGGAAGCAGCCCGGGCGGTCCGGGAACTCGCGCAGACCGACCAGGCCCTGGGGGTTATCGGACCTCTTTTTTCCCGGACCACGCAGTCGGCTGCCGCGGTTGCTGAGGAACTTGGAATTCCCTTGATCTCCCTCTCCCCCGACCCGGAGGTACCCACCCTCGGAAGGAACATATTCCGGAGAAGCCTCCTTGACTCCCAGCAGGTCCAGGCTTTGGCGGAGATAGCCGGCGGGCGCCGCGGGATAAGGAAATTCGCCGCCCTGTACCCTGACGATCCATACGGACGGGGTATGACAGCCTCTTTCCGGGATGAAATCGCCAAACATGGCGGAGAAATGGTCGACTCACGGAGCTTCGAAGGGGGGCAGACGGATTTCGGGGCCCAGATCCGCAGCATGGTTCATCTTGACAGAAAAATGACCCCGGCTGAACTTGCCCTGAAAAAAACAAACAAAAATTTTGAGCTCGCTCCCATCATCGATTTCGAGGCCCTCTTCATCCCGGCGGACTATCGCACCGTGGGCATGCTCGCTCCCCAGCTGGCCTTTTACGATGTGGATAACGTCCTCCTTTTGGGAACGGACGGGTGGAACAGCCCCTGGCTGGTGGAGTTCGGGGAACATCACGTTGAAGGGGCCCTTTTCACGGCGGGATTCCCGCCTCCCCCGGGAAACGGCGTTTCCCGCGAAATGATGGAAAGATACTGGCTTTCTTTTCTGGAGGACCCGGTGATGGTCTCCGTCCAGGCCTACGATGCGGCCCTGCTGATCAAAACCGGGATCGAGTCGGGAGGAGCCGGAGACCGGGCCGGTTTGAGGGAATTTTTGCTGAAACTCCAGAATTTCCCTTCCGCCGAAGGGCCTCTGACAACCGATCCGGAGGGGGACATCCTCCAGGAACCGGTCCTGCTCACCGTCAAAAAAGGGGAGATCGTCCCTTACCAGACGGAAGGGTTCTGAAGGGACCCGCGAGGGGCTGGCGCTGAAAATTGAAGTCTAGGGAACGGAAAGGGGCCGATAAGGTTGGTCCCTGATGGGCGATTCCCCCTTTCCGATATTGAGCCTGCCTGCCGTCCGGTCATGCCCCGTTTTTCCTTTTCCCCCGGCCTTTTTACCTGTCACCCTCGGCCGCTGCCCTGCCTTACAACCGTTTCTTCCCTAACAGCAAGGCCAGAAAAAATGGCCCTCCAAGCAGGGCGGTGATCACCCCGACGGGGATCTCGGCGGGCGCGATGACCGTCCTTGCCAGGGTATCGCATAGAGTGAGGAAGGATCCGCCGAACAGGATGGTCGCCGGGACCAGACGGGAATGCGCCGGCCCCACGAGGAGCCTGCAGATGTGTGGAGCCATGATCCCCACGAATCCGATGGGCCCGCAGACCGCCACAACGCCACCTACCACGAGGGAGGAACCAAAAAAAATGATTTTCCGGGTCTGTGCGACGCTCACGCCCCGGCTGGCGGCGAGCTCCTCCCCCGCGGAAAGAAGGTCCATTTCCCTCCACTCCCAGGCAATGAGGGCAAGTCCCGCGCCGACAAAGGGAAGCATCTGGAACACCGCCCCGAAATCCATCACTTCCAGCCCCCCCATGAGCCATCTGATGATCCGGAATGTATGGGTGAAGTCCGAGAGGTACTGGGTAAAGAGGTTAAGGCTCGAAAAGAAAAAATTAACCGCCACACCCGCAAGGAGAAGGGTCTCCGTGGTAAGGGGCGCCCGGACCCTGGAAAGGCTGTAAACGAGAAAGACGGAAAGGATCGCTCCGCCAAAAGCCGAAAGGGACACCCCGCTGACCCCCATAAAAAAAAGGGAAAAACCTCCCCTGATGGCCACGGCGGCCCCGAGTGCGGCTCCGGAAGCGACCCCGAGGGTAAAGGGGGTAGCCAAAGGATTGCGGAAAAGGGCCTGGAAAGCCATCCCGGCCCCCGCGAGGCCGGCCCCGGCGATCCAGGCGGTCAGGACCCTCGGCACACGGATCCTCCAGAAGATCTCCCTTTCTTTTCCGCCTCCCTGGAAGATGGCTTCCGGGGAGATCGCGGTCATACCGACGAAAGGGGCCGCGGCGAGGACAAGGATCCCCGCAGCCAAAAGAACGAGGATGACCGTTC
>JAFGWO010000263.1 GCA_016937135.1 Pseudomonadota bacterium | reverse complement strand
GTCATCCCGCTGAGCCGGGCGCTCTGGCGGACAACGACGGCATCGAACCATCCGCAGCGCCGCGGGCGGCCTGTTGTGGCGCCGTATTCCCCGCCGACATTCCTTATCCGCTCCCCCATCTCATCGGAAAGTTCCGTGGGAAACGGCCCGCTTCCCACCCGCGTCGTATAAGCCTTGGAGATGCCCACCACGGCGTCGATGCACCGGGGACCAATTCCCGTTCCCGTGCAGGCGCCCCCCGCGACGGTGGAAGAGGAGGTGACATAGGGATAGGTGCCGTGATCCACATCCAGATGGCTTCCCTGCGCCCCCTCGAAAAGAATATTCCTTCCTTCACGGATGGCTTTCTGAAGAAGTTCGCCGGTGTCGGTAATGAAATGGCGGAATTTTTCCGCGAGGGCCATTGTGGAATCGTAGACCTCCCCCTCATCGAAACCCTCGGCCCCGAAATATTCCCTCAGGATGAAATTTTTAAACTCCAGGGCGTCGGAAAGTCTCTCGCGAAAGACAGCGGGGTTGAGAAGGTCCCCCACCCGGATGCCCGATCTGGCGGCCTTGTCCTCGTAGGCCGGCCCGATCCCCCGGCCCGTAGTCCCGATGGCCTTCTCCAGGCTTCGGCCCTCCCTCGCGAGATCCAGGGCAACGTGGTAGGGCATGATGAGGTGGGCCCGATCGCTGATGAAAAGCTTCCCCTCAACGGAAATATTCCGGGCCAAAAGGGTCTCCATCTCACGGACAAGGGCGTCCGGGGCAACGACGACGCCGTTTCCGATGACGCAGATCTTGCCCTCGTGGAGGATGCCCGAGGGAATCAGATGAAGGATGAAGGTTTCATCGCCAACGACCACCGTGTGGCCGGCATTGTGGCCTCCCTGGTAGCGGGCGACGATCCGTGCCCGCTCCGTGTAGACATCGACGATCTTCCCTTTACCTTCGTCGCCCCACTGGGCGCCAACGATCACGACATCAGACATTCACTACCTCCGGAAATTCCGGTTCGTCATTAAAAAAGTCCAGAGTTCAGAGTCCAGAGTCCAGAGAAAAAACGCGCCCTATGTCAAACGGGAAAAAGACCCGTTTAACATAAAATCCTTTGGGCCCTGATTTTATCCCCTTGATCCCCTTTATCCCTGTTAATTCATGTTTCCTTTTCCTGGGATACCCACCATTCGGCGACCCGGCGCCAAAAGCCACTGGCTCACCCTTGCTCTCACGCCGGGGGCGTGATCGCTTAAGCCGCCAAAACCACCAGGAAAGGCGAGAAAATGGCTTCAGAAACCTTTCTGTGCCGGTTTTCCTTTGCGAGATTTGCGGCTTTGCGTGAGGATGGTCCTCAGCCTTTTCGAGCAAATGCCAAGATCGGACTTTTTGTTACCTTGTCAACCCACATCCTGAAAAAACAAGCTTTTCTTACGCGTTGGTCAGGATCTCCTGGGCCTTTTTCACGCCCGCGCCCAGTTCGACATTCCAGCCGAGGTCCTTCAGGGTAATTTCCACCGCGGCGACGGCGGTAATCATATCGAGACCATCGAGGTACCCCATGTGGGAGACCCGGAATACCGTCTCTTTGATCTGGTCCTGACCGGCCGCTATGGTGATGTGGTATTTTTCGCTCAGGTGCCTGACGACCTTCCGGGCATCCATCCCTTCCGGAGAGCACACGGCGGTGATGGAATCGGAAGGGGAATCCGGGGCGAAAAGCCCAAGGCCCAGGGCCTCCATGGCCGCCCGGAACATCCTGGCGTAGAGGGCTGCCCGGGAGAAAAGACTTTCCAGACCTTCCTCCCTGATATCGGCAAGGACCTTCCTTAAACCCATGATGAGGGAGACCGCCGGTGTATAGGCCGTCGTATTCTTCCCGATGGATTTCTTTTCCGTTTTCCAGTCGAAATAAAAGCGCGGCTGAACGCACTGGTCGACCAGCTTCCATGCCTTGGGACTCACGGAGGCGAAGGCAAGCCCCGGGGGCAGCTGCCATGCCTTCTGGGATCCCCCGACGACCACATCGAGGCCCCAGTCGTCCGCGGGGAGGTTCATGACACCCACCGCGCTGATGGCATCCACCACCAGAACCGTATTTTCATGGCCCCGGACGATCCGGGCCACATCCCGGACAGGATGCGCCACTCCTGTGCTTGTTTCGCAGGCCTGGATATAGACGGCTTTTATTACTGGATCCGCTTCAAGGGCGCGGGCTACGTCGTCTGGATTTACAGCCTTGCCCCAGGGAACATCGATGTTGACCGGAAGGGCCCCGAACCTGGAGACGAGCTGGGACCACCTCTGGCCGAATTTGCCTCCAACCACACAAAGAGCCTTGTCCCCCGGGTTAAGGAGGTTGGTGACGGCCCCCTCCATGGCGCCCGTTCCCGAGGACGCAAAGAGCAGCACATCCCCCCTGGTCTGGAAAACAAACTTCAACCCTTCCACAACCTCGGCAATGATGGCCTCGAACTCGCCAGTCCGATGATGCAGGATTGGCCTGGCCATCTCCAGGGCCGTATCGGGGGAAACCTCCACAGGCCCCGGCGAATAGATCCGCCTTTTGATCATCGATCCTCCCATCCCCGATCCCTGTCAGGACACGGCCGCCTGTTCTGCGGGCGGCCGTTTAATCTGCAGGGACTGCGTGTCTCCTGCCCGGGCTAGAAAGAAAAATCCAGTTTCCCCATGACCGCGAAATC
>JAFGWO010000034.1 GCA_016937135.1 Pseudomonadota bacterium | reverse complement strand
GCCCTTATGCTTCTCCTTCTGGCTCTGGTTCTGGCGGCTTTCATTCAGCAGAACGGACAGGATGTGGTGATCGAGTACTTCCAGTGGAGGACCATCCCCCTTCCCCTGTCGCTTCTGATGATTCTCGCCTTTGCCGGCGGCTACGCTCTTGCCCTGGTCCTTGGTTTTTCCTCGGGTGTCCGGAATCGCTTACGCCTTGCCGGTGCCAGAAAAGAGGTCAGGCAGCTCACGAAAGAACTGGATTCCCTCAGGGACAGGCAGGAAACGGGCCCGGGCAATGGGTCCAGGGGCCATTCCACCAGCCCGGCGGGATCTGCCGTGCTGGATGTCTCCGATCCCTCTGAAAGGGACGGGGATTTTGAGGGCGCCGGGGAGAGGGGAGCGAAGGGGGAACCTTGAGCTTCCAGGGTTGTGTTAGGAAAGACCGCGGCCATGCAGCGGGGTTTTTCCTTCTTTTCCTTGGATTCCTGGTCTTCTCTGGGTCTTTCAGGTCCGCTTTTTCTGACACAGCCAACGATTTGATAATGGGAGAGGCCTGCTTCATGGCCGGGGATTTCCTCCGTGCGGCGGAGTATCTCGAAAAAGTGGTTGCCTCCGGTGGTGCGGCTCACGAGGCTCGCGCCCTTTACCTTCTTGGCCGTGTTCATCTGCTCACGGGGGATTTCCGGCAGAGCAAGGAGTTTTTCGAACGGGCTGCGGAAAAAGGGCCGCGTTCTGCCTCTGGGTGGATGAATCTGGTGGGAATCGGCGACGCCCTGTTCGGGGCCGGGCGTTATGAGGATGCCCTTCGAAGGTACCGGTTTGCCGTTTCCGAAATGCCTTCCGATGCAGATGCCGGGGTTGTTGAGGTCAAAATTGCTCTCTGCCATCACAATCTTGGGCGCCATGAGGAATCCGTCGGACTCCTCCGGGATGCCCTGAGCAGGATCCCTTCCCTTTCGGGATGGGTCGGGAGGGAAGAGGATTTTTTCCGGTCCGTGTCCATGGCCGGGATGGGACCCGCGTCGGCGGAGAAGGGACATCTGACCCTTCGGGTGGGGCCTGTCGTTGGGGATCCCGATCTTTCCTTCCTGACCGGGCTGGAAGTTTCCATGGAAAAATCGCGGGAAGGAGGGGAGGTTTTTTTCCGGATCGGTCCTCTTGACGATGAGATACAGGCCATGATCCTTTCAGAAAAAATAAAGTCTTCCTGTCCCTTTCCCGTGGAGATGGTGGTGCGGTGAAGCGGCCGGAAAAAACCCTCCCGGATTCCCCCACACCCATGATGCGGCAATACCTCGCCATCAAGAAGCAGCATCCGGATGCGATCCTCTTTTTCCGTATGGGTGATTTTTACGAGATGTTCATGGAGGATGCCGTAGTAGCCTCTGATGTCCTGAAGATCGCCCTCACGACCCGGGATAAATCCCGGGAAGGGGCGGTCCCCATGTGCGGCGTCCCTTACCATGCGGTGGAAAACTACCTGGCCAGAATGGTTCAGGCGGGACACAAGGTTGCCATATGTGAGCAGGTGGAGGATCCCGCGAAAGCCGTGGGCCTTGTGCGGAGAGAGGTCGTAAGGGTGGTGACGCCCGGCACCGCGGTGGAAGAAGGGCTTCTTGAGGCTTCAGAACCCTCTTTCCTCGCCGCTGTAGCGGGTTCCAATGGTCTTTTCGGGGTCGCCCTGATCGACGTATCCACCGGTGATTTTCTCCTTTCCTCCGTTACCGGTGCCGATCCCCTGACAGGGATCCGGACGATCCTGGCACAGTATGGACCGAAGGAAATCCTTCTCTCGAACGGTTTCGATGGGGCGGATCTCCCGGGGCATGTGACCCGGATGGAGCCTTATCGGTTCGACCCCGAACTCGCCCGCGAGGTCCTTATGTCCGTCTTTAAGGTTCATTCCCTCTCGGGTTTCGATCACGATTTCGAAGGGCCTGTCCTGGGCGCGGCAGGGGCCGCCCTCGGGTATCTGGAAGATGTCCACCGAAGCCTTCCTTCCCACATCAAGCCTCCCAGACGGATCGCCGACTCCGATGTGCTCATCCTCGACGAGAATACCCTGCGCAACCTTGAGATCCTTAAGCCCGCCCAGGAAACCCGGGGTGCATGGAGCCTGCTGGGGGTCATGGATCGCTGCGTCACGCCCCAGGGTTCGAGGTATCTGAGGGAGATCCTCGCCAGGCCCCTTCGGCGGGTTCCGGAGATAGAGAGAAGGCTTGATCTTGTCGAGGAACTGAGGGCGGATTCCATCCTCCGTACGACGGTGCGGGATGCCCTCAGGGGTGTATCCGACATCGAGAGGATCCTCTCCAGGTTTTCCGCCAGAACCGCCGGGCCAAGGGATGCCGCGGCCCTTCGCCGGTCTTTAGAGGCCCTTCCGGGCATCAAGGAACACCTTGCCGAACTGAATTCCGATGAAGGGGAGGCCCTTTGGAAAGGTATTGATCCGCTGGCCGACCTTGGGGATCTTCTGGAATCGGCTCTAGTGGAATCCCCTCCGGTTTCCTTGAGGGACGGGGGGATTTTTCGCAAGGGTTACGACCAGCGCCTGGATGACCTGATGGCTCTTTCCAGGGACAGCCGGGAGTACCTGTCGGGGATTGAGAGCAGGGAAAGGGAGAGAACCGGCATTGGCAGCCTGAAAATCGGCTTCAACAGGGTTTTCGGATATTATCTCGAGGTGACCCATGCCCACAGGGAACTGGTTCCCCCTGAGTGGGTCCGGAAACAGACCCTCGTGAACGCGGAACGCTATGTAACCGATGAGATCAAGGAACTCGAAGACAAGATCCTTTCGGCGGGTGAAAGGATAGCCCAGATCGAGCGCGAGCTCTTTGAGGAGATCCGCTCCAGAATCCTTCAGCACGCCCAGACCCTTCAGACCACCGCCGCGGTCCTGGCCCGAACGGATGTTTTCACGGCCCTCGCCGACCTGGCCCACACATCTTCGTACGTTCGCCCAAAACTTCTCGGGGAGGAGGGGGAGGGAAAAATTTCCATCCTCCAGGGCCGGCATCCTGTCCTGGAGAGGGTAGATGCTTCGGGGACTTTTGTCCCCAATGACGCTTTTCTCGATTCGGGGGAAAACCGCCTCGTCATCCTGACAGGCCCCAACATGGCGGGGAAATCCACCTATATGAGGCAGGTGGCCCTTATCGTCATCATGGCCCAGGCGGGTTCCTTCGTGCCGGCCGGGGAGGCGTTGATCAGCGCGGCCGACAGGATCTTTACCCGGGTGGGAGCTTCTGACATACTGGCGAAAGGCCTGTCGACGTTTATGGTGGAGATGGTGGAAACCGCCCAGATTCTGAACAACGCTACCGCCGACAGTCTGGTTATCCTCGATGAAATCGGAAGGGGGACCAGCACCTTCGATGGAATCAGCCTCGCCTGGGCGGTGGCGGAACATCTCCTTACAGGTCCCCCGAAGGGCTGCCGGACCATGTTCGCGACCCATTTTCATGAATTGACGGAACTGGCCCTGACCTGTGAAGGGGTGAAGAACCAGAGTGTTTCCATCCGGGAATGGGGCGACCGGCTCGTGTTCCTCCATAAGGTCCAGGATGGCGCCTCGGATAAATCCCACGGAATCGCGGT
>JAFGWO010000262.1 GCA_016937135.1 Pseudomonadota bacterium | reverse complement strand
TGCTGCCGGGATTTTCCCGGAGCCTGTAAAAGGTCTCCCTGAGAACCGTGATCTCGCGGACCTCCTCCGCTTCCAGTGTATGGGGGGCCTGTGTGACGGGGAGTTCCAGACCGATCCCCTCATGGACGACAAATCTTGAGGTCAGCATGAAAAAGATGAGGAGGAGGAAAATAATGTCGATCAGAGGGGTGATGCCCAGCTACATCATCCGCCTTCTTTTCGGACACAGGGCTATCAGGTTACTTTGAAGCAGCATGTTCCAGTTCCATTCCCACGCTTCCGAGCTCCCCTTCCACATGCTCGATCCTGCCCTGAAAATAATTGTAGAACATGAGGCAGGGGATAGCGACAGTCAGTCCGGCGGCCGTTGTCAGAAGGGCTTCCCAAATGCCCCCGGCCAGGAGTCCGGGGTTGACCGCGGCCCCGTGGCTCTCGATCTGGATAAAAGCGCGGATCATTCCCACCACCGTCCCCAGAAGGCCCAGCAGGGGGGAAATCGTTGCCACAGTGGCAAGCCCTTTGAGGGATTTTTCCATTTCCCTGATCAGCCCCGCGGCGGCAATGGTGTAGGAAGATCTGATGCTGCCGGGATTTTCCCGGAGCCTGTAAAAGGTCTCCCTGAGAACCCTTGAGCCGGCGTTCGCAACCCCGTCAAGTAAAACGGCCGCGCCGGCGAAATCACGCCTTGCGAGGGCGTTTTTGACTCCCTTGGCCATCTCGAAACCCCCGATCCCCATCCTTCGGTACGTGTAAAGCCGATCCAGGATGAGGGCCACCCCGATTATGGAACAGATAAGGATGGGGACCATAAGGATCCCGCCTTTTATTAGAAAACCAAGTCCCGTTTCGGTCACAGGGAAAAACCCCCTTTCAGAAGCGGTTCCCCGATTTCTAGAACGCTTCCCCGAAAATAAAATATATCGACTGCTGGTCTTTGGACCAGGCAAAATCCAGCCTTGCCTTGGCAACATGATCGGGGGGCAGGGTAAACCGCAGTCCGGCACCTGCGGAAACCTCCGGGGAGTCGAACCAACCGTCTGAAGCTTCCCCGATCTCCGCGAACACGGCCCCGCTTCCGATCCAGCAAAGGTGCTTTCGAAGCTCACCCTGAACCGAGTAGAACTTGTCTCCACGGAAACGGTTGGCGAAAAACCCCCGCAGAAGGTAGGGCCCCCCCAGGTTGTACCGGAAATGATAATCGGGGGCCCCCCACGATCCCCCCGCGTAGATTCTCCCCGCGAAAGCGACCCCGCAGCCGAGGGACGCAAACCCGCGATGGTCCACTTCCGCCTGGAAAAAGGTCCGATCCCCTCCGGCGGTGGAAAGAGGGGAAGGGGCAAGGCGCAACGTCACGGTGTTGAACATGCCGTCCGTGGGGCTAAGAACGCTGTCCCTGGAATCGTAATTTACAAGATATCCAACAGCCAGGGTCGCTTCATCGAAATCGGGAGGGGGGACCTCGGTTCCGTCGACCCCTTGACGGTCCGTGGCCCTTAAATCGATAAAGGGACCGGTGCTCATGGCGCCTCTTTTCTCAATGTTGAACCAGTAGAAAAGCCGGCCTGTGGTTCCGTCCAGCATGATCCTGTCGTCGGCGCTGGTGTCCATCCCCTCCCCGTAATAGGGCCTGGAAAAATCGTCGATCTCGACTTCCAGATGGAAAAATTTGGCCCAACCGTACCATCTCCTGTAGTTGGCCAGCACGCTGTATTCCCCCCGGGTGGAAAACGCAGCCCTGGAAAAGAGCCGGAAATGGGGATCATAGGGCCTCTGGAGAAAAGCCGCCCCCCCGAAGAGGGTCCCCAGGGTCGGCTCATAGGCCAGTATAGGGGCGATGGACATGCCGGTAGGGGCCTGCGGGGCCGCCCTCTCCAAATATTCCTCCAGATCCTCTAACGGTCCCAACCTTTCCTGACTCTGGACCAGGGCCGGGAGGAGGAGAAGAACCAGGACGATCAGGGCACCCCCCGCCCATCCGGGGGGCCTTCGACAAATACGGAAAACCACATCATTCCTCTCACAGAATGCTCGCCGCTATGGTGGCCAGTCGGCTTCTTTCCCCCTTGTCAAGGAAGAGACTCGCCGAAACACGCTGGTCCGACATGCGGAATTTTTCGGAGGCAACGGCCAGGCCGTTGTCCGTGGAAGTCATATAGGGGCTGTCAATCTGATAGATGTCCCCCGTCAGGAGGATCTTGGTGTTTTCCCCTGCCCGGGTGACGATGGTCTTTATCTCGTGAGGGGTGAGATTCTGCGCTTCATCGATCATGAAAATCCCGTTGGAAACGCTGCGGCCGCGGATGTAGGCCAGCGGCTGGACCTCGATGACCTTCGAATCGAAAAGGTACTGCAAGGTGATGTCGCGCCCGCTGGAGAAAAGCTCTTTTCCCTTTCCGTGCCCGGACCCGTTAGCCAGGTTGTCCAGGAGAAATTCCAGGTTGTCGTAAATGGGTTGGAGCCAGGGCCGGACCTTTTCAAACTCGGTCCCCGGAAGGGCACCGGGATCCGGCCCCATGGGGATAATGGGACGGGCGATGATCAGACGCTTGTATCGTTCCTCCAGGACCATCTCGAGGGCGCAGGCCAGGGACACGAGGGTCTTTCCGCTCCCGGCGATGCCCATGGCGAAAACGATATCGATCCCCTGGTCCAAAATGGCCTCCATCAGAAACCGCTGCTTGTGGTTCCGCGGCCTTATCCCGAAAACATCCTCCATTTTTCCGAGAAGATGGAAGAACCCTTCGTTTTTTTCGTCCTTCCGGTACTGGACAAGGGCGCTCTGGTTCAGATCGGCCTCGTTTTTGACCAGAAGGTAATCGTTGGCGTGGGGGGTAAATTCCTCGTCGTCGCTTCTGTATCCCTCGGCCGGGAGGATTTTTTCCTTGTAAAGCCTGTCTATGTAGCCGGAAGGGACCAGGATGAAAACCCCTTCTTCATCCACTGTGGAGACCGTTTTGTTGTGATAGTAGTCCTCCGATTCGATTCCCAGGATGTTGGCCTTGATCCGGACATTGATATCCTTGCTGACGACGATGGTCGCGAGATTGGACTCTTTCTTCACGCTCAGGGCGACGTTGAGGATGATGTTGTCGGCCGGGGTTTTCTCCCTGTAGGCCCCCATTTCACGGGGGAGGCTTATTTTTTCATCGTAGAACCGGACGAAAACGTGTCCCCCGCTCCCCGTCTGGACCCCTTTGAGAAGGTCGCCCTTGACCCTGAGCTCGTCTAGCTGCCTCGAAAACTGCCTGGCGGCGAATCCCCTGGGATCGTAGTTCTTCTTGAAATTGTCCAGTTCCTCCAGAATGACCGAAGGGATGATGACGTTATTCTCCTCGAAGGTCTCGAGACAGTTGGGGGAATAGATGATGACGTTCGTGTCCAGGACAAAATTCTTCAAGGCGGTTTTCCTCCGGGGTATTGGACGGGGACAGGACAAAAAAGGCCCCTCGGATCAGGCCTGTCTGGAAGGATCAATTTATACCGCCACTGCCGGTGGTGTAAAGGGAGGTTTAAGACACCGGGAAATTCTGCGGCATCCTCCATAATGCCCCCGGGAAAAGGACCTCAGGGGGAAGGAGGACGGTTGAACGTTTAATGCTAAACGTTTACCCTGTGACATCATTTTCCTTTCCATGATCCGGGCTTTTCCCGGAAGGAGGAGGCATGGTGGATCGGCACGGGGATCTGCAGGAACTACGGAGGGCAGCGGCAGCCGGGAATGTCCAGGCCCAGGCATCCCTCGGCACCTTTCTCCTGTTGTCTGGTGATCATGCCCCCGAGGGACGCGAGGAAGGTTTGAAATGGCTTCTTGAGGCCGCCCAGGGAGGAGACATCACTTCCATGTTCAACCTGGGGATCGCCTGCGAACAGGGGCTTGGAAGGGCGCGGGACCTCGATGAAGCCGCCCTCTGGTTCTGGCAGGCCTCAAAGAAGGGCGATGGGGGGGCGAAAGGAAAACTCGGGACCCTGATGCTGAAAGGAGCCGGATTCCGGAAAGACTCGCCCGTGGTGCAGGCCATCCAGTCATCGGCCCGCGACGGGGACCCTTACGGCCAGCTCCTTTTCGGCCGCCTCCTCCTGGACGGGATGGGGGTGGCCCGGGATGACCTGCGGGCCGAAGAATATTTCCTGAAGGCAGCCGGTCAGGGTGAGGCCGGTGCCGTATTTTTCCTTGGGGAGATGATGGCTCAGGGACTGGTGATGCAGACTTCCGGGGAGCAGGTCCTCGCCATGTTCTTCGAGCTCGGGAAAAGGTTCATATCCGGGGGAGACCTCGTCAAGGCGCTGGATTGCCTCGCGTCGATGAAGACCCTGGACCCGGGCCATTACCTTGCCCGGGATCTGGAGGAGAGGATTGAGGGGGCAAACAGGAAACGCATGGACCCCGCCTGAAGGGGAGTGATCGCGGACACAGCGGCCTCGGGCGTCCTTCTTCCCTTATTTCTGGTCCCCCGCGGCCGCCTTTTCCTTTTTAAGGATCCTTCTCGCCGTTTTCGTCTCCAGAAACCCCTGCCACCTTTTCTGCTGCTGGATGAACATCGGATAACTGGGATAATTGTAGAAGATGACGGTCAGGGCCACGATCCCGAAGAGGACCATGAACCGGTAACGCCCGCCCAGCAGGGTCAGCACGAGGCCGAAAGACGCCACCAGAATGGACGTAAGCCAGATCAGGGTCCTGAAAACCACGTGGGCCTGAAGCATGAGCCGTTCGGCCCTTTGGGGCAGTTCCAGGACTCTCAGCTTGGCCGCGGCTTTGGGGTTGAGCCCCCAGGAATCCAGGTCCAGGAGACGGGGAAAGAGCCGCCCGTCCGCAAGGTTTCCTCTCATCTTTCCCTGGAAAAAAAGGATCAGGATGCTCAAAATGGCCATGATGACCGCGGAGATATAAAGGTTCACTGAATTGACGGGCTCTCTTCGGAAAATCAGCCCGATCAGGAAAAAGACGAGGATAAGGACGGCAAAAAAGGCCCATATCAAATTCAGGAGGGCAAAGGTCTGCCTCGGGGTGATCTGGTGTTCCTGGCTGCTCAAGTTTCGGCTCCTTTCTTTTTTACGTTTTTTATTCTAACCCAACTCTTCGGGCGGCGCCATACAGGATCGGCGTGCGGG